>DAINPX010000041.1:0-13238 GCA_036743235.1 Melioribacteraceae bacterium | reverse complement strand
CTTTACCGGATTTATCTTTTATGCAAAGTTTAACATCGGTTAACGAAGTTGATGTTAGCAAAATTAAAGTAGGAAATAAAGTAATAGTTAAATTAGATGCTTTTCAAGATAGTACGTTTGAAGGAACAATAGCAAATGTTGCCTCACTTGGCAAGCAAAAAGGGAATGACCCAAATATAAAAGTTTTTGAGGTTCTTGTTGATATTAAGGGGCGTTCAAAAATATTAAAACCCGGTATGACTACTTCAAATAAAATTGTAATTAATCAAATAGCAAATGTTATTTCCGTACCTCAAGAAGCAGTATTTGAAAAAGGGAAACAAAAAGTCGTTTATTTAAAAGACGGTTCTTCATACGAAGAAGTTGTTGTGGAAACAGGTGAAAAAAATGAAGACTTTGTTGTTATTACCAAAGGGTTAAAAGGTGGTGAAGAAGTATATCTAAAAGATCCTACAATAAAGGAAGAGGATAAAGGAAATACCAACAATTCCGGAATACCCGAAGACAAAAGATGAATAAGATAGAAAATTTTAAAATAGGCATTGCCGAACTTAAAGCAAATATGCTTAGAACGGCATTAACAATGTTAGGTATTATATTTGGAGTTGGTGCCGTAATTGCGATGCTTTCTATAGGCGAAGGAGCAAGGCAAGAAACGTTAGAACAAATTGAGCTATTAGGAACTAATAATATTATTATCAAAAAAATTGAAAAAAAACAGAATGGAGTTCAAGAAAAAAACACTTTTTCTCCCGGCTTAAATTTAAATGATGCAAATTCTATAATAGCAATAAATCCTTTTATCGAAGCAGTTACTCCTCAATTGGAATATAAAGTAAAAGTAATGTATAAATCGGAATTTTTAGAAACAAATGTTATCGGAACTTCGGCAAATTACCCCAGTACTTTTAACAGTTTTGCACAAGACGGGATGTTTTTTAATGAAATGCATATTTCTAATTATGCAACGGTTTGTGTTATAGGAAACGGAATTAAAGAACAATTGTTCAAATTTGAAAGTCCGATTGATAAAAAAATAAAACTAGGAACACAATGGTTTAGAATAATAGGTGTTCTAAACAAAAAAAATGTGAGTAGTTCAAGCGGTGAAAATCTTGGATTTAGGAATTTTAATGATGATATATATATTCCTATTACTACTATGACATATAAATTAGAAAAGCCAACCGAAAACCAGCAGGGAGGAATGTTTGTTGTTTATTGGGGAATGGGCGACCAATCGGTTAATATTGCCGATAGAAAACCCGTTACACAGTTAACTGTTAAAGTTAAAGACGGTAAACCGATAAGAGAGACCGCCGAATTAATAGAAAAGATTTTAAAAAGGAAACATTACGGCGTTAAAGATTATGAAGTTATTATTCCCGAACAATTATTAGAACAAAAACAAAAAACGCAAAAAATATTTAATATTGTTATGGGTGCTATTGCCGGAATATCTTTATTGGTTGGCGGTATTGGTATTATGAATATTATGTTGGCTAATATATTGGAAAGAACAAAAGAAATAGGAATTAGAAGAGCTATTGGGGCAACTAAACAAGATGTGTTGGAACAGTTTATATACGAGGCAATTGTTATAAGTGTTATTGGGGGATTAATTGGTATAATTACCGGCTATATTATTACCGGAATAATTACAAGTTATGCCGAGTGGCGAACAGTAATTACTCCTTTTTCGGTTATTTTGGCATTTACCGTTTCGGTTTGTGTAGGTTTAATTTTTGGAATTTATCCTGCAAAAAAAGCTGCAGATAAAGACCCTATAGAGGCATTAAGATATGAATAATAAAAAAATGGATATGAAAAAGTTATTATTATTATTTTTTGTTTGCTCGGTTATTAACGCTCAAGAAATATTAACGTTAAATGATGCATTAAAAATAGCGTTAAAAGAAAGTTATAATGTTCAATCGGCAAAATATAATTTGGAAAGTTCGCAAAAATCGCTTGAGGCGGTAAAACTTGGGTTACTCTCTTCTGTTAATTTAGAATTTGACTTACCTAATTACAATAGAAGTCTTTCTAGTAAATTTAATACTTCAACAGGAAGCGACCAATTTTTTTCGGTCGGCTACACTACGCTTGAAGGAAGACTATCTATAAACCAACCAATAATTTTTACAAACGGTACATTCTCTATTGTTGGTTCAATTTTTGGGCGAGATCAATTTAGCGATAATACACCAAAAACAAGAGATTATTTTTCTAATGTTAGTCTAAGGTTAAGACAACCTCTTTTTACATTTAACAATCAAAAAGCCAACTTGGAAAAAGCCGAAATTAATTTGGAACAAGCAAAACGTAATTATACACAAACCGAAAGAGATATTATTTATAGAGTTACTGCAAGTTTTTATCGATTGTTCCAGTCCAAAAAAAATATGGAAATTACCCAAGAAAAAGTTAAACAAACCGAAATATCTTACGAAACTGCATCAAATAAATATAAAGCCGGTCTTATTGCCGAAGTTGAAGCATTGCAGCTGGAAGTTGATTTGGCAACTGCAAAAAACGAGTTATTAAACTCTGCTAATAGTTTTGAAGAAGAAAAGAATAACTTTAAACTTTTAATCGGTATTCCGTTAACACAAGATTTTGATATACAAACCGAATTAAATTTTAACGATATTGCCGTAAATTTGGAAAGCGCTATTGAAAGTGCAAAAAAAAATAGACCCGATATAGTTAATGCCGATAATGATATATATATTAGTAAGTTAAATTTAGAAGAAGTTGACAGTAAAAACAATATTAAAGCAGAATTAACGGCAAACTACGGAATTAACAAAAATGATACCGAGTTTGATAAAATTTTTAATAACTTTGCCGATACCAGAAGCGTGGTTTTTACTGTTTACATACCTGTTTGGGATTGGGGACAAAACTCGCGTGAAACAGAAGCAGCAGAAGCAAATTATAAATTAAGAAAATTAAGTAAAACAAATATCGAACAATCAATTATTAACGAAATTACTACCGCCTACAATAGAATTATATCGGCTAAAGCCCGAGTTAATGTCTTAAGTAAATCGGTAGAAGTTGCAGAAAAAAGTTATGCTATTTCTGTTGAAAGATTTAAATCGGGAACGATTACGGGCTTTGAACTATCACAAATTCAGCTACGATTAACCGATGCAAAACTTAACAGTTTAAATGCATTAATTGACTATAATATTTCGGTTGCAGATTTAGAACGTAAAGCATTTATTAACTTATTACAGAAGAATTAAAAATGGAAAAAATATTTTTGCCCGGATTAAATAGTCAATTAAACTATGTAACCGAAACTATTAATTTAACCGACAAAAAAATACTTGTGTTAGGTACATTTAGCGAGTTGATAGCTTTAAAATTTTCGGAATTATCTAACACTAAAGTTGAGTTGATAGTACCCGATTTTGATTCTCTTATAGGAAGCAAATTATTGCTTGAAGGGAATTTAGAAGTAAAATGTAGAATAATGGATTATGCTCAGACGGATTTTGATAAAGAAACTTTCGATTTTATTTATGCCCAAGCTTCAATTTCTACAGGCAACAGACGTAAAATTCTTAAAGAACTAAAAAGAATAATTAAACCGGAAGGAGTTTTGGTAATAGGAGAAATTTTTTCTAAAGATAAAGAATTACCCGTTTTTATGAAAAACGCATTGGATAATTCCGATTTACACCCTATTTTTGAAGACCAAATTATTAAATTTTATGAAGAAATTGGTTTTGAAGTAACGCATCAAGAAAACCATGATAAATTATTAATGGATTATTATTTTGAATGCAAACGTCAATTAAACCAATCCAAAGATAAATTGAATGACAACGAACAAAGCTATTATAAAAAAATTCTTAACCGTATCAGTCACGAGTCTAATCTCTTTATAAAATTTAATGCCGTTAAACATATAGGCTTTAAAATTTTAGAAATTCGGAGAAAATAATTGAAAAAAGGGGAAATTTTAACTGTTACAATTACAGATTATGCATTTGAAGGGAAAGGAATAGCAAAAATAAATGTTGATGGAAACGATGATAAAAAACTGGTGATTTTTGTTAACAAAGGGTACCCCGGCGATACACTGGAAGTGGCAATAACAAAATATAAAAAAACATATGCCGAAGCTGTGGTTAAAAGAATTTTAATACCTTCGGATTTTAGAACCGAACCTATATGCAGTTATGCAAAGTATTGCGGTGGTTGTAAACAACAAGATATGATTTACGATAAACAAGCCGAGTATAAACAAGCTCAGGTTAAAGATATTTTTGAAAGAATTGGCGGATTAAGTAATTTTATTTTTGAACCAATTGTTAAGGCGGATAATTATTTTTATTACCGCAACAAAATGGAATATTCGTTTGCCGTTAAACGGTGGTTAACTAACGAAGAAATTAATAATAATTCCGATATTGAAGATAGAGATTTTGCTTTAGGAATGCATTTACCAAATATGTACGATAAAGTATTGGATATAAAGGAATGTTTTTTACAATCGGAATTAAGCAATAAAATTTTAAACTTTACAAGAGATTACTTTAAAAATAACGGTACATCAATCTATTCAACTAAAACACATGAAGGTTTATTACGCAATTTAGTAATTCGTACTGCTTATAATACTAAAGACGTAATGGTTAATCTTGTAACTTCGGAAGAAAACGATAGTTTAATGAAAAACTACTGTGAAAAACTAATTGAAGTTTGTCCCGAGGTTACTACATTTGTAAATAATATAAACATTAAGAAAGCTTCTATTGCCTTTGGTGATTACGAAAAAACTTATTTCGGTAACGGCGTTAATTACGATTTTATTGGAAAATATAAATTTAGAATAAGTGCAAATTCATTTTTTCAAACCAACACCAAACAAGCCGAAAAACTATATAACGTAACAAAAAATTTTGCCGAGATAAATAGTAAAGATGTAGTTTACGATTTATATTGCGGAGCAGGAACAATTTCTATTTATATTTCGGAAAGTTCAAAAAAAGTTTATGGTTTTGAAACAATTGAATCTGCAATAAAAGATGGCGAAATAAATATTTCCATTAACAACATAAATAACGTTAAATTATTTACCGCCGATTTAAATAAATCGTTTGTAGGTTTAGTAGAAAACAATAATTTAGAAAAACCGGATATAATAATTGCCGATCCACCGCGAAGCGGCATGAACCCAACAACTGTAAAAGACATCATTCAACTTGCCCCTTCAAAAATTGTTTATGTTAGCTGCAATCCGGCAACCCAAGCTCGTGATATTAAATTATTAATTGAAGGCGGTTATAAATTAATAAAAATAAAACCGGTTGATATGTTTCCTCATACTTATCATATCGAAAATGTAGCTCTGTTAACAAAATAAATAAAATATAACTTTATTAACAATCAAACGTCTAATATTATATATTTTACGGATATTGAGTGATGAAGTACTTTAATATATTATTACTGCTTGTTACAATTTCTTTTATAGGATGTAAAACCGATTTTAATAAAGTTCCGTTAATTAAAACGGAACTTTTCTTTAAAAATCCCGAAAAATCGGCATTTCAAATTTCTCCTGATGGCAAATACATTTCGTATTTGGCACCGGTAAACGGAAAACTAAATATTTTTATTAAAAAAATTTTTGAATCCGATGGCACGCGTATAACAAATTCAACGGTGCGTGATATTCAAAACTATTTTTGGGTAAACAACAAACAACTTGTTTACAGTTTAGATTTAATTGGTAACGATAACAACCAATTATTTACAGTAGATATAATTAATAAACAAACTAAACATTTATCCGGTAATTCCAATAGCAATATATACGTAATAAATAAAATTTCGGATAATGACGGAAATATTTTAATTGCAAGTAATAAAAAAAATAATAGAGTTTATGACGTTTATTTATTAAACATTAATAACGGTAACGAAAAATTAGTATTACAAAACAACGGTAAAATAACTTGGTTTTTATCTAACGAAAAAAACGTAATTAATGTGGTATCTTCTACCGATGGTGTTAATACCGGATATTATTATAGAGCAGATGAAAATTTGCCATTCAAAATGTTTATTGCAACAGACTATGAAGATGACTTTAGACCTATTGCTTTTTTAGAAGAGAAAAACGAAATATATGCACTATCTAACATTAACAGAGATAAAATTGCATTTGTAAAATACAATATTATTTCAAAAAATGAAGTTGCAAAAATATACGAACATAATTTCGTTGACATAAAGGACATATTATTTGCCACTTACACAAAAAAAATTATCGGAATTGAAATAGTAAATCAAAAATCCGAGACTATATATTTAGACAAACACATCCAATCGGTTGCAAAAAAAATTAGTGTTCTAAAAAGCGGTGATAAATTTGATATTGTAAGTTTAGATAAAAATGAAGAGAAATTTATTATTAAAGCATTTTCCGATAGAAATATCGGTGAATATTATTTATATATTCATAGTAAAAATGAATTGATTGAACTGGCAGCCTCAAATAACGGAATAGAACCCAAAAACTTGGCAGAGATGAAACCGATTAGTTTTATAGCCGGAGACGGGAAACGTATTACCGGATATTTATCTCTACCCCCTAAAAGTAAAGCTGTTAATTTGCCGGTAATTGTAATGCCCCATGGCGGTCCTTGGTTACGCGATGAATGGGGTTATAATAGCACTGTACAATTTTTGTGTAACAGAGGTTATGCAGTTTTACAAGTTAATTATAGAGGTAGCAAAGGATACGGCAAAGAATTTATTCTTGCAGGATTTAAGGAATGGGGTGGTAAAATTCAGGATGATATTGCAGACGGTACTAAATGGTTAATAGAACAGGGAATTGCCGATCCGGATAGAATAGGAATTTATGGCTTTTCTTTTGGCGGATACTCCGCATTAATGGGAATTATAAAATATCCCGAGCTATATAGATGTGCGGCAAGTTATTGTGGATTGGTTAATTTGCGAACGTTTGTTAATTCTATTCCTGCAGATTGGGAGCCGTTTAAAGAGATGATGTATAAAATGGTAGGTCATCCTATTAACGATAGCATAATGTTAAGAAATTCGTCCCCTTACGATTTGGCTGAAAGAGTGAAAGCAAATGTATTAATTGCTCAAGGTGCCAAAGATCCCAAAATAAATATAACTGAAACCGAAAAATTAGTTGAAAAGCTAAAAAAAACCGAAAACGAAGTAACTTATATCGTTTATAGTAACGAAGGACATGGATTTTTAAATGAAAACAATCGTATTGATTTTTTTAAGAAATTAGAAGTATTTTTTGCCAAAAATCTTGGCGGAAGAAAAGAATAATTTATTTTTTAATATTAAATTAACTTAATACATTTAATTTTATCCTCTTTTAAATTATATTTAAATACAAACTTTTTTAAAGGTGCAAGTTATGTTATTTTTATTGGCATTATTAGCTACAATAGTATCGTTTATGTTTTTTATTAGCGCAAAAAAACGTGGCAAAAATCAAGAATCGAATTTTGCTATTGCAGGAACAATTATTGCCTTGGTTCTGGCAGCAATACAAATATTTACGGTAATACCTGCAGGATCGGTTGGTGTTGTGGATTTTTTGGGTAATGTTAGTTCCAATACGCTAAAAAGCGGTGTAAATATGGTTAATCCGCTTGCAGAAGTATATAAATTCAGTATAAAAACTCAAGAGCTAAAAGAGACGATGTCAGTCCCCTCGCAAGAAGGATTAAGTGTTCAGCTGGAAATAAGTTTGCTTTATAGCTTAGACCCCGATAATGCTTCCAAAATATATAAAACCGTTGGTCCTAATTATGCCGATGTAATACTAATACCACAATTCAGATCGGTAGTTAGAGGTGTTACCGCTAGATACGATGCTCAGGCTTTATATACAGCCGGCAGAGAAATTCTTGCAAAACAAATTAGAGACGAACTGGCAAGTTTAGTTGGTCCACGCGGAATTTTAGCAGAAGCAGTTCCTTTACGACAAATTATGTTACCCCCCGGATTAACAGCATCTATCGAAGAGAAATTAAAAGCCGAACAAGAAAGCAAAAGAATGCAGTTTATTTTGCAAAAAGAAGAAAAAGAGGCTGAACGTAAACGTATTGAAGCACGCGGTATTGCCGATTTCCAAGATATTGTATCTAAAGGAATAAGCGAAAATTTACTTAAATGGAAAGGAATTGAGGCAACCGAAAAACTTGCTAATTCCCAAAATTCCAAAATTGTAGTAATAGGATCGGGAAAAGAGGGTTTGCCAATTATTTTAGGAAATAATTAAAAAGAGAAGAACAAATGCGTAAACCGAAACAAATTAAGCTAAATAAACAAGAATCGTTAATAATTGTTTGGGATAATGATAATGAACAAAGTTTTCCTTTAAAGTTTTTACGTGACGAAACTCCGGATGCACAAAACAAAGGAGAAACAATTTTATGGCGACATTATCCCGCCCCTGCTAAAGGTCCCGATAAACCCGGAAAATACGAGGTTCAAAAGATTGAATTGGTTGGCAACTATGCTTTAAGTATAACATGGAAAGACGGATATAATTATGGAATTTACTCTTGGGATCTATTAAAAAAACTTGGCGAGTATCTTGAAGTAAAAGAAAGTTTACACCAAGATTTTGAACATGACCATAACCATGAAAACGGACATAAACATTAATTTTTGGCTTAATAAGATGAAATATTATAAATTTCTTGCTCCTTTCACCCTAATATTATTTTTTTCTGTTGTTGCTTTCGGACAAGTTAACACCGAAAAAGAAATTACAGTACAAGAGCTTAAAGAACATATTTACACTTTGGCAAGTGATGAATTTGGAGGACGAAAACCCGGAACCGAAGGTGATTTAAAATCTGCAAATTATATTTATACTCAGTTAACCGCACTAAATCTAATTCCTTTATTTAATAACGGATTACAAACTTTTGAAATTGTTACATCTATTAGTGCAGGTAAAAACCAATTAACTATTGATGGAAATAGTTATATACAGGGGAAAGATTTTAATCCTCTTTCATTCAGTTCAAATTCCAAAGTTTCGGGTAAAGTTGCTTTTGTAGGATACGGTTTAACGGTGGATGATGATAATATTAAATGGAATGATTATAATATTGACGTAAAAGACAAAATTGTTGTAATATTACGCGGAACACCGGCATTTGATAGCACAAATAAACTTTCGGAATATGCCGGACTGCTTAAAAAGGTATATAATGCCAAAAGTAAAGGGGCTAAAGGAGTTATAATTATAACCGGCGCTAAATATGAAAAAGACGATATTTTAATTCCTTTAACTTACGAAGGGAACAATAATGATGTCGGAATTCCTGTTATTAATTTAACAAGAAAAGCATCTGCCGTTTTGTTTTCAAAAATTGATTTAACCGTAGAGCTGCTTGAAGATTTAATAAGCGAACAAAAAGCAGTATTTAGCACCGATTTGGATATTGAAGTTAAATTTAGTACCGAAATTATTAAAAATAAAACTAATACTGCTAACGTTGTATTTATGTTAAAAGGAAGCGACCCTATTTTAAGTGATGAATATATTGTGCTTGGGGCTCATTTTGACCACTTAGGACTTGGCGGTTACGGTAGCGGTAGCCGCATACCGGATACTTCAGCCATTCATTACGGTGCAGATGATAATGCAAGCGGAGTAGCTTCAATTATTGAAATTGTTGAAAAATTAGCAGATAAAAGAGAAAATATTAAACGTAGTATTATTGTTGTTGCTTTTACCGGTGAAGAAATGGGATTATTGGGTTCAAAATATTTTGTAAATAATCCCCCTGTTGATATTAAAAATATTAAATTTATGCTAAACTTAGACATGGTGGGCAGACAAAATTCCGAGACAAAAGGGTTATCTATTGGAGGAGTAGGTACGGAAGTAAATATAACCAAAGAAATTGAAGATATTGCCAAAACAGATAGTCTTAATATTAAATTTTCGCCCGAAGGATATGGACCAAGTGATCATGCATCTTTTTACTCAAAAGATATTTCGGTTCTTTTCTTTTTTAGTGGAATACATGACGACTATCATACTCCAAGAGATGTGGCAAGTAAAATTAATTACGAAGGACAAAAACAAATTAGTGATTTTATATTTAAAGTTGCTGAACATTTGGCAAATAAAACCGAACGGTTTGTTTTTAAGGAATCCGGTGCTAAAGAGCAACCCGAAACAAGAAGAAGTTTTAAGGTTACTTTAGGAATTATGCCCGATGTTAGCGGTGGAGATATTAAAGGAGTTAAAGCAGACGCTGTTATTGAAGGAAGAGCCGCTTATAAAGCCGGGATGAAAAAAGGGGATATTATTATTGCCTTAGACGGTAACACTATTAACGATATTTATGAGTATATGAATTGTTTGCAAAAATTTAAAGTAGGACAGAGAATTACTATTGAAGTACTAAGAAATAACGAAAAAATACTATTAATTGCCGAACTTTAATTTTTGATAATAGAAAAGTATTTTAATTTTATTTAGTTAATTTAATTGCTAAGTATTAATTTATTTATTAATATCCCGAAAAAACATAATATAACCTTGTTATTAAACTTTAAGCAATAAAAATCAAATTCAATTAAATCTTCTATTTATTCTAATTTCTATATTCTTGTAACTATTTATTATTTTTGGTATATTTCGATTAATGTATTGGGATGTTTTATTGAAATCGAAAAGTGTTGTTATTTTTATTGCTAATAAGGATTTTGACGAACAAGAATTTGTTATTGTAAAATCATACTTGATAAAAAACAAATTTAATGTTTTTATTTGTTCGGATAGTACTTCTATCTGTATAGGTAATAATGGTTTAAAAGTTAAAAATGATATTTTATTAAACAACCTAAAAGCATCTAATTTTTCGGGTTTAATTTTAATAGGCGGCAAAGGAATATCTGATTACTTTAATAATAATGAACTTATGAATAAAGTTGCATCATTTTACAAAAACAAAAAAGTAATAGGTGCTATTTGTGCCGCTCCCGTAATTTTAGCCAAGTCGGATATTTTACAAAACACAAAATCCACATGCAATATTAATTACAAAAAGGATTTGGAAAGAGAGCGAGCTTTGTTTGTATCTGAACCGGTTGTAACCGATCACTTAATTGTTACCGCTCAAGAGCCTATAAACAGTATCGATTTTATATTAAAGTTTATTAATTTATTAAAATAAAAGAACTAACATTATAATGGGTTTGTTTAATTAAAAAACAAAGAATTACTATGCAATATTACTGCAAATCGTTAACCAATTACAAAAGATACAAAACAATTGAAGTTAAAATCGGAGATATTCCGCTTGGAGCAAACAACCCGATTAGAATTCAATCTATGACAACAACCGATACCATGGATACAATTGCTACGGTAGAACAAACCATTAGAATGGTTGAAGCCGGTTGCGAATATGTACGAATTACAGCCCCCAGTATAAAAGAAGCAAATAATTTAGCCGAAATAAAAAAAGAACTGCTAAAAAGGGGATACAAAGTTCCGTTAATTGCAGATATACACTACACTCCAAATGCCGCAGAAGCTGCCGCACGAATTGTGGAAAAAGTAAGAGTTAACCCGGGCAACTATATTGATAAAAAGAAATTTTTACAACTGGAATACACCGATTTAGAATATGCCGAGGAAATTGAGAGAATAAGAACCCGCTTTACTCCGTTAGTAAAAATTTGCAAGGAATATGGAACCGCAATGCGAATAGGCACAAATCATGGTTCATTATCGGATAGAATAATGAGTAGATACGGTGATACACCATACGGAATGGTAGAAAGTGCACTCGAATTTGTAAGAATTTGCCGCGATGAAAATTTTCACAACATAGTTCTTTCAATGAAATCAAGCAATCCTCAAGTTATGGTACAAGCTTATAGATTGCTTATAGCAAAAATGGAAGAAGAAGGGATGAATTATCCGTTACACTTAGGAGTTACCGAAGCAGGAGACGGAGAAGACGGAAGAATAAAATCGGCTTTGGGTATCGGCTCGCTTTTAGAAGACGGTATAGGTGATACAATACGAGTATCGTTAACAGAACCCCCCGAAAACGAATCCCCTGTTGCAATTAATTTGGCTAAGCGTTATTTAAATAGAAATTCACACAATCCAATTCCCGAAATTCAAAAGTATTTTATTAATCCTTTTGAATTTAAAAAACGTGAAACTTTTGATATTCTTTCAATTGGATTACAAAATGTACCCAAAGTAGTTGCCGATTTTTCTAATTTAAATTTAATTAAAATTGATGATTTGGATAATATAGGCTATTCCTACGATAGCCAAACCGATAAATGGAATATTAGTGATCAAGCTGCCGATTTAATTTATTTAGGTAATAATTCCATTAATTTTGAATTACCAAACACCTTAAAACCAATATACAATTATTCAAAATGGAATGACCTACCCGAAAAAACATCAAGTTTTCCGTATTATAACTTATTTGATTATTTAAATGCATCAAAAAAATCGTTCGTTGCCAATTTTGTAGAAATATCAATAAACGAATTAGATAAAATTAAAAATAAAATATTGGATGATACTGTTATAATAGTACTTATTACCGAAAATACTCACGGATTGGCAGAACATCGTTATTGCTTTAATTATTTAATTGAAAGCCAAATTAAAAATCCGGTTATAATTAAAAGAAAATATACCGATTTATCTACCGAACAACAAATGTTATATGCTTCAACAGATATGGGCGGTCTATTAATTGACGGTTTAGGAGACGGTGTTTGGCTTGATACTGTTGGCAAACATAACATTGAGTTTATTAACAGAATTCAATTTGGAATTTTGCAAGCTGCTCGTGCAAGAATTTCTAAAACCGAATATATTGCATGTCCTTCATGCGGGCGTACTTTATTCGATTTGGTTGAGGTTACTAATGCTATAAGAGAAAAAACAGGTCATTTAAAAGGAGTTAAAATAGCTGTTATGGGCTGTATTGTGAACGGTCCCGGTGAAATGGCAGATGCCGATTACGGATATGTAGGCAGTGGAATTGGCAAAATTACATTATACAGAGGTAAAGAAGTAGTTAAAAAAAGTATTGATAGCGAATTTGCAGTAGAATCTTTAATTGATTTGATTAAAGAAGATAACTTATGGATTGAAAAAAAATAAAAATATTTTATTATGCAGTTGAGATTTATTAAAAAATATTTTACTT
>DAINPX010000040.1:0-13531 GCA_036743235.1 Melioribacteraceae bacterium | reverse complement strand
GGATATTAAAGTATTTTTCGGCTCCTGTTTCCCTTTCAATAAACATATAATAAGGAATCAAACCCAGTTTTACCTGTTCTTTCCACATCCTACTCCATACTTGCGAAGAATCATTGATATTATTAAGGATAGGAGATTGTGTTCTAATTTCTGCTCCCGTATTTCTAATATTATTTACCGCTGTAATAAAAGCCTCACTTTCCATTTCAATCCAATGATTAATGTGTGCCATTATTGATAAATGCTTTCCGCTTTTTACGATGTTTTCAAATAACAATAAAAGTTCAGGTGTTTCTTTATCGTTTATATATTTATACGGAAAATTTACAATAGATTTTGTTCCGATTCTAATATTTTGTATATGTGCAAATTCTTTACTTAAAAAAGGTGTTATATTTTCTTTAATTTTAGCAACGCTCATTATCATCGGATCACCTCCGGTAAACAACAAATCGGTTATTTCCTTATGTTGTTTAATATATTCAATATGGTTACCGGAAGAATCCGTATAAAACTTTTGATCATCATCTCCAATAAACTGAGCCCACCTAAAACAAAATGTACAATATGAATGGCATGTTTGACCTGATTTTGGAAAAATTAAACAAGTCTCTTTATATTTATGCTGTAAACCGTTAACTCTTTTATTGTTAAGCAAAGGTACGTTAGCCGTCATCTGTTTTGCAGGGTGAGGATTAAGCTCTGCTCTAATTTGTTTAATTATCTCATTCTTATCTGCAATAGTTTTTGTATTAAAGTATGAATTTTGTAATAAGTCCAATTGTACGCTATGTAACATATGTTTGTTAAAAAAATAAAGATTAAACATCGGATCGGTTTCTTTGTTATTCCAATCAATCAACTCATCAAGAATATAGTTGTTCACTTTGAAAGGAAGGATATGCGAAACTAATTCCAACTCTTTTAATTCTTGTTCACTTAAATTGTTAGCATATTTCGATTTAGCAAACGATAAAAAGTTAAAAGCTTTGTATTGCATAGCTTCTCCTAAGATTGTGATTTTTTTGAGTATAATAAAATCATCACTTAAAAACAATGCAAAAAGCTTTACGCTTTAATTATTTTGAATATTTATCATAATACAAAAACAGATCGTAATGTTTTTGTTTATTTTAATACACAAATAGTTTGGATAGATTATAAAGAAGGGTTTTAAAATGAAAAACACTCCTTGTAAAAACAAAGAGTGTATTTATAAGCAATAATTTTTTGTAATATTACTTTACTAAGTCGTTAACTTTGCTAATATCGTCTAATTTTACAAAAGTTTCGCGGAATTTGTAACTTCCTTCGGCTGTTTTAACGGTTTTAATGTGTTTTAAATTAACAACCGATGATTTTAATTTTGCTTTGTTTTTATCGGCAAAAGTTTGTTGTTTAGCCATTTTTTTACTCCAAAATATTTAAGTTCGTAAATATATAAAAAAATTCTTTAAAAATAAAGAGATTTTATATTAAATCGGCAAATTTTGCATCTATTATATTAGCCAAATCCGTTGGTTTAAGAAAAAGTTGCATCCCTCTAATACCGGCACTTACATAAATCTTATCGAATAATAATGCGGTTTCATCAATAAAGGTTGGAAAAAGTTTTTTCATACCAATGGGCGAGCAGCCCCCTCTAACATAACCTGTAACATTTGTTAATTCTTTTAACGGTAACATTTCTATCTTTTTTACTGAAGATGCCGTTGCCGCCTTTTTTAAGTTCAATTCATAATTACCGGGGATACAAAAGACAAAATATCCGCTATCAGATTTAGATACCAATGTTTTGAAAACTTGTTCGGGTTCGGCGTTTATTTTATTTGCAACAGTAATTGCATCTAATCCTTCTTCATCAAAGGAATATTCAAAAGTTCTAAAATCTATTTTCGAAGATTCAAGAATACGAACTGCATTAGTTTTCATTTTTAGCGTTTTGCAGTTAAATTAATAAAATCATTAAAAATATGACCTGTTTCTTCCAAAAATGGATCTTCAACTTTTAGATCTTTAGTTTTTACTTCTTCTTTTTCTTTTACTTTTATGTTCTTTTTACTTAATCTTTCGTCATCTCTTTCTTTTTTCTTTTTTTCTGTTCGTTCTCGTTCTGCTTTCCTTTCGCTTTCAAGCAATGAATATGCCTCTTTTCTTTTCAATTCTTTATATTCTTTAATATCTTCAAACAAATATTTAAACTCATCGTTGTTTTTTATTCTGTATTCATGGGCTTCAATAAGTTTTGGTAAATATTTGTTAATATCAAAAAATTTTGTGTATTTAGCACTGTTAATTTGATCCCACGGCAAGGCTGATTTTTGAGAACTTTCTCCGTATTCGCTAGGATCGAATGCAGACGGATAAACTATATCGGGAATTACACCTTTGTGCTGAGTGCTGCCCCCACTTATTCTATAAAACTTTGCAATTGTAAATTTTAATTCACCTAAAGGTTGATCGGTTCTTAAAAATTTGTTAATATCGTAAATTGTTTGAACAGTTCCTTTTCCATAAGTTTGCTCACCAACAACCATTCCACGACCGTAATCTTGAATTGCTGCAGAAAAAATTTCACTTGCAGAAGCACTAAATCTATTTACCATAACAAACAAAGGACCATCGTAAACTTGTGTCGGATCGGGATCATCTTCTATTTCTATTTCTCCATAAGAGTTCTTAACCTGAACAACCGGACCTGACGGGATAAATAGACCGGTTAATTCTATTGCTTCTTGCAAACTACCACCTCCATTGTTACGAAGGTCTATTATAACTCCCTCTACTTTTTCTGATTTTAATTCTTGCAATAGTTTTCTTACATCGCGGTTTGTGCTTTTATAGTCCTTCTCGCCTCTGCTTTTTCCTTCAAAATCCGCATAAAAGGTAGGAATTTCTATAACTCCAAATCTGTGGTTTGTTCCGTCTTGCTCAATTTCAATTATTTTCTTTTTTGCAGCTTGGTCTTCCAGTTTAATTTTTTCTCTTACAATTTTAATTTCAACCGGTGGAGCATCAACCCCCGCATCTGCTTTAAGAACCGATAGACGAACCAAAGTACCTTTTGGACCTCTAATCAGTTTTACAACATCATCAAGTCTCCAGCCTACAACGTCAACCTGTTCACCGTCATCACCTTGGGCAACTGCAATAATTCTATCATTTTCTTTAAGTTGCCCCCCTTTTTCTGCAGGACCTCCGGCAATAATTTTAGAAACTTTTGTATAATCGTTATCTAAAGATAGCTGTGCTCCAATACCTTCAAGAGAAAGAGTTAAATCAATCTTAAAATCTTCGCTGCTTTTCGGCGAAAAATATGTTGTATGCGGATCAACCGCTTCGGCAAAAGCATTTATATATACTTGAAAAACATCATCATTTTGTGATTGTAAAATGTATTTATGCATTGTTTGATAACGTTTTTTTAATGTTTCGGCTATTTCTGATTCTTTTTTGCCCGACAGTTTTAAATTTAACCAGTCGTTCTTAATTCTACGTCTCCAGATTTCGTTTAGTTCGTTTTCATCTTTAGCCCAAGCACTTTTCGATCGGTCTATTACAATACTTTCATCAACCGTAAAATTAAATCCCTCGTTAAGTACCCAAAAGATATACTTCATTCTTTGGTTAAATCTGTTTTTATATAAGTTATAAATTTCAAACGGTATTTCAAGTTTACCGTACTTTAAATATTCATCAAAATTTAATCTATATTGTTCGTATTTATCTATATCCGACTTTGTAAAATATAATTTTTGATTATCCAAATTTTCCAAATAGTTATCAAAAATAACCGAAGATAAAGAATCGTTTAGTGTTGCTTTTCTAAAATGTGCACGGGTTAATACTTCTGTAACAATTTGATTAATTCGTGTGTATTTAGCTTCGGGTACCAATACTTTATTTGAATCGATTATTTTGTTGTTATCGTTCCCGTCATAATTTTTTGCAGCACAACTAACAATTACTATTGTAAAAAGGAGAGAAAACAGTAAATTTTTCATTATATACCCAATACTTAATTATAGGCTTTAAAACATATTAATTTTATTAAAGTTTCAAAAATAGTAAAATAATGGCAGTCGCCCAATGTAAAAATTAGTGCTTGCAAAACTTATTACAAATTAAGTATTTCTTTAACTTTATAACTAAGCTGTTCTGCAACTATATAATGCCCTTCAGGAGTTAGATGATCTACATCAATAAAATATTTTTTATAATCTTTTTGCTTAATCGATTCTTTATCGCAAAAAAGTGTAAAAACATCTAAATATTTTACGTTATTGTATTTTGCTAAATTGATAAGTTTTTTTTGAGCCCACAACATAGAATTATCTTCAAACTGAAACGTAAAGGGGAAAATAATTAATATAACCGGTATATTTTTGGCTCTACATAAATCAAATATATTTTGAAGCTCTTTTAGTATTATCCCCCATTGATATATGTAAACCTTATCCATCGGATTATTTAGCATTTTTTTTACATCGTAAATTTCCAAATATTTTTCTTCGGTAGCATCTAAATATTTTATTCTTAATCTTTGAATTAATCGACCATATCCCGTTTCATTAAGCAAATAACTTAAAAACCTATTGGGTGCTTGAGTAACATTGTGATAATCTAAACCGGTTCCTCCCAATCTTTTATCAACTGCAAAAGGTTCTGTAACATCATTTAAACAAAACCCAATAGTAACAACATCAGGATTAAATACAAGATTCCTTTTTAACATTTCAAGCTCTTGAAATGTCGAATATCCTTGAACTCCAGCATTAATTGATTGTATAATATTGTAAACACCATTAAGTTCATTAGATAATATTAATTCCATATAATTAGAATATGTTTCATCTTTGGAAACTTCATGTCCCATTGTAATTGAGTCTCCAATGTTTAAAATTCTTAACTCTTTATTTCGTTTTTTTAACGGAAAAGAGTCGTCATGATGCCCATATTTATTAATTATAATAGGTATATTTTTATTTTCGTTCCAAAATTTACTGGTGTTCGGTCTGTGTTTGTAGTGTAAAACAGGGTCCCACTCCCATAACGGTAAGCCAAATTTAAACAATAATAAGCGATCACCGGTAAAAATTAATAATAAAGTAACCATCAGTAAAATAAAGTTGGCTCTATTTTTTTTAATATAATTTATCATAAAAAATCTAATTGTATCAATAAATTTAATTTAAAACAAAAATAATCTCAATTTCTAAATTGTAAAATAAACCGTGCAACCTTCCCCATGCTTGCTTTCTATCCATATCTTACCGTTGTGATACTCAATAAACTCCTTACACATTAACAATCCTAAGCCGGAATAAAACTCTTCTCCTTCGTTTTTTAATGTTATTTTAGTTTTTAATGTTAATAAAGTATTTAATAATTCATCTGAAATTCCTTGTCCAAAATCTTGAACAAAAAATGTATTTTCCGAATCTCCCAATTTGCTACCAATAATTATTTTTCCGTTTTCTTTACTATATTTAATTGCATTTAGAAGCAAATTTCTAAATACCGATGATAACATATATTTATCAACGGATAAAAAAATACTCGGGTCAATATTATTTAAAACAGATAAGTTTTTTGCAATAGTTGATTGTGATAATGACTTTAATAAATCGTTTGTCAGCTCAAAAATATTAGTTCGTTCGGGGTTAAAAGCAATTTTTTTTGATTGCAAATTAGACCATTCCAATAAGTTTTCTAAAGTATGGTTAATATTTTTTGCACTTTTATTCATATCTTTTAAAATTTCTTTTGTTTCGTCGGGCGGAAATGCATTTAAATCATCGGATAATATTTCGCTCATTCCTAAAAACACTTGAACGGAATTGCGTAAATCATGTGCCAATACCGAAACGAATTTATTTCTTACAGAAATTAATTCTTCCAATTCTTTACGTTGCAAATTAATCTTTATATGTGTGGATACGCGTGCCTTTACTTCTTCTATTTTAAATGGTTTGGTAATATAATCTACTCCTCCAACGTTTAAAGCATTTACAATACTTTCCGATTCGCTTAAAGCACTAATAAAAATTACCGGAATATCAGCTAAAACCGGATTTGCTTTTAATAGTTTACATGTTTCAATTCCATCCATTTCCGGCATCATAATATCTAATAAAACAACATCGGGTAAAACCTTTTCGGCTACTTGTAAAGCTTGAATACCTGAAGTTACAGGGCGTATTTTATATCCTTCATCACGCAATATATCACTTAATACTTTTAAATTTGCAGGCACATCGTCCACAATTAGCACTTTTGGTTTATAAGTTGCGTTATTTATCATTTTTCCCCTCGTATTTTTTTAATAATTCTTCAATTTTATCGTATTCGTAATTATTAGCTAAATTTAGTAAATGTCTGGTTAATTTTGGTTCTATAAATTCAATTCTTTCTACGGTATCAATAAATCCGTCAATATCGGCAATTTTTATTGTAGATTTAAGTTTTCTTATAATTGCTTCCGGTACTTGATTAAGATAACTTAACACAATATTTTCCGACTCCTGTTTAACATCTATATTATTGATGTCTTCGACCGTTTCATAAATATATTCAATTTTTAATAAATCGGATATCATATCAAAAAGTTCGGATTCACGAAATGGTTTTCGGATGTAACCTTGAACACCTACTGCTTTTGCTCTCGTTCTCTCTTCTTCAAAAGCACTGGCAGTTAATGCAATTATAGGCGTGTTTTTTCCGCGTTCACTAAATTTAATCATTCGTGTTGCTTCATAGCCATCTAAAACAGGCATTCGCAAATCCATTAAAATTAAATCGGGCTTCCAGTCTTCAAATTTCTTTACGGCTTCCAATCCGTCTGCCGCAATATTGGTTTCAAACCCTACTGCTTTTAATAAGTTTTCCACAACACGTAAGTTTTCCGGACGGTCATCCACAACTAATATTTTATTATTTTTAGTATCCGGCACAATCATTTTTACTCGTTGTTGTTTAACACTATTTTTAATTTCATCTTCCGATAACTCTGTTTCGTATAGCTCAACATTAAAACAAAAAGTAGAACCTTTACCTAATTCTGTAGTTACTTTAATTTCACCACCCATTAAACTTACCAATTCCTTACTTAAAGCTAAGCCTAAGCCGGTCCCCCCTTTATTAATTCCGGTACTTGTTTGTACAAAATGCTTAAACAACTGGGATAGTTCATTATCGGGAATACCCGAACCGCTATCTTGAATTTCGGCATACAAGTACTTTTTATTGTTTTTTATTAATAATTTAGCTCTTACCGCAATTCCCCCTTCTTCGGTAAATTTTATTGCATTACTTATTAAATTAGCAAAAATTTGACGTAACTTTGCCTCATCTATTAAAACAAACTTTGGCAAATCATTCGATTTTTCAAAAATTAGTTGTAATTTTTTATTTACAGCTCTTTCTTTAAAAATTGTATATATATCTTCCAACAACAAATGTAAATTAATTTTACTGTTGTTTAGTATCATTTTGCCCGCTTCAACTTTTGATAGTTCTAAAATATCATTTATTAAAGTTAATAAATGTTCTCCGGCTTTTATTATTGATGAATTGTATTCTTTTTGGGTAAATGTAAGATTTTTATCTCTATTCATCAACTGTGAAAAACCTATTATCGCATTTAGCGGAGTTCTTATTTCGTGACTCATGTTTGCCAAGAATAAACTTTTCGATTGGTTTGCAATTTCTGCTTCTCTTTTTGCTTCTAATAATAATATTTCAGCTTTCTTTTTAAATAATATACCGCCTAAAATTATTGAATAAAGTCTTAATAGTATTATTACTTGTTCATTCCAGCTTTTTTTTGTTTTTACACTATCAAAACCCATAAAACCTATTATTGCAGGTCCATAAAAAATAGGGACTGTTAATAATGATTGAATTCCTTGAGCAGCCAGCACTTCTTTTTCGTAGTTTCTCTCTTTGGGTAAAGCGTTAACATCTTCAATATAAACAAACTCGTTATTTAAAAACTTCTCTTTCCAATAAGGTATAAAGGAAAAAGGGATTCCTTGTAAGTTATCTATTTCCGGAGTCGTTCCTTCAGAACACCACTCGTAAGTATTATTAATAATATCAATCGGTTCATCAAGCTCAAATATATATGTTCTATCAACATTATTAAATTCACCAAGTAAGGTTAGGCTATTATTTATCTCTTTATCAATATTTTCGTTATCTGCTTGAATAAGTCTGCCTGCTATTGTAGATATAATATTATAAAAACTGTTTTGTAGCAACATTTCTTCTTCAAGTTTTTTTAATTCGGTTATATCAACCATTACGGTTAAAAAGTATTTTTGTCCCTGACTTTCTATTATTTCACCCGATAAATAGCCGGAAATGATTTCGCCGTTCTTGTTTTTACCACTAACCGCCAAATTGTATATTCTTCCGTTCAAATTTACAAGTTGTGAAATATTATTAAATTCTTTTTCATCAAGAAAAAGATTAAAATCGTTTGCCGTTTTACCTATCACTTCTTCCCGTGAATATCCTATTTTATTTATAAATGCTTCATTAACCTGAACAAAACGTCTATCCGGTAAAGTAGTTACCGCCATTAAAGCAGGGTTATTATTAAACATTTTGTTAAACATTTGAAGTGATTCTTGTTCAAACGAAAGATCCTTTGAAATGCCAAAAACCGCATCTTTTCCGTCCCACTTGCCAAACCACACACGGGTTTCAACCGGCAATAAAGTTCCGTCTTTTTTTAATAAAGGAAGCGGACATCGATCTGTTTCACCAATAAACATTTTAGCGAAAATATCTTCTGCTTCTTTCCTTTTATCGGCAGGATGAAGATCTAAAATGTTCATGTTTTTTATATCTTCTGCCGTATATCCTAGTTTTTTATAAACCGAATTGTTTGCATAAAATATTTTACCTTTTTCATTCCCTATAAAAATCATGTCATCTATTGTTTGAAAAAAAGAATTAAAGTTTTCTTCGTGAGCTTTATATCTTTCTTCATTCTGTTTTTCTTTGGTTATATCCCAATTAACACCAATAATTTTTAATGCTTTATCGTTTTTGCACTCCACTTTACCCAATGCTTTAATATATCTAATCTCTCCGTCTTTTCGTTTAATTTTAAACTCGGTATCATAATCCGAATTGCAAGTTAGTGCTTTTTTAAAAGTTTTAACCGCTTCTTGTTTATTTGTTTCTTCAAGTAAATTTTCCCAGGCATTGTTGGTATTTTTGAACTCATCTTTTGTAATACCGTAAAGTTCATACATTTGATCAGTCCAAAACAGTTCGTCTTTTTCTATATCATACTCCCAAACTCCTATTTTACCTACACGCATAGCCAAAGATAAACTAATTGTTGCATCTTTAAGTTGTTCTTCAACACCTTTCAAATTTTCCAACCCTTTTTTATATATTACGGTCTTTTTATTAAACCGCATAATAAATATGCCTAAAATTACAATAACTATAAGCGAAACATATACAAAAAGCAAATTTTCATATACAGTAAACAACCACTCGGAAGAATTAAACAATAAGAACAAATAAGTGCTTGATTCTTTGGTTTTACCTAAAACTTTATAAACATAAACCTGTTCGTCTTCAAATACTTTGCCGGTAAAAATATTTATAGATTTATTTTCTAATAAATTTATATATTGAAATTTTAAATCTTTATTTAAGTTAAAAAAGTTTTTTATATTTTTTTTGGAGTCAATTATTATTATTTCGGCAGCGGTAAGTTCCGGAATAATTGTGTAAACCAAATTTAAATTGTTTTCTATTTCGTTTTTATTTAAACTATCTAATACTGTAAGTTCTTTATTTATTATTTTACTAATTAAAAATGTTTGTTTTTTTATCTGTTCGTTGTAGGCATTTAATCTTATATCCCAAATAAGCTTAGTAAGGTAAAGTACAATAAATACTGAAATTATACCAATAAATATATAATAATAATTCAAACGTTTACTAAACATACCTTCCTCATTAAATATTTTGTAACCAATTAGAATTTATGAATAATTTAACAAAAATAAAAATAGAATTTACTTTTTTTATATTTAATATGGGTTAGATTAATATTAGTTTATAATTAATAGTAATTGCTCCCTCTAAATATTAAATTAAATTTCACATTCCTTTTCTTTTAGCATTTTACTACTCAACATATACTATTAAAAAGAAGTTTCCTTGCTATTTCGGTTTATTATTTCCGTTTTTGCAAAAAAAATAATTTACTTAAACGATTTAGCTTGCATAATCAAAAAAAACTTTTTATTTTTGTGTATAATGTATACAAAATACAGTGTTCGTTTATGATATCAGATGTTTTTAGTATTGAAGTTGAAGAAGTAAAATTACTACGCGATAAAATTGCGGGTAAAATACGCGATGCCATTGTTGAAGGTAAAATTAAACCCGGAGAAAGATTAATGGAGCCGGAAGTTGCAAAACTTTTGGGTGTTAGTCGCACTCCTTTACGCGAAGCTTTTTTACAGTTGGAATCCGAAGGATTTATGGTTGTTACCCCGCGTAAAGGTGCTGTTGTTAGCGAACTTTCTATTAAAGATGCCGAAGATACTTATATCATCAAAAGTCAACTTGAAGCATTGGCTGCTAAATTAAGCGTAGAAAATGCCGATGCCCATTTATTTGTTGAACTGGAAAGACTAAATAAACAAATGGAAGCCGTTACAGAATCTAAAAAGAAGGATTATAAACTATTTTTAACTTTAAATGCTGAGTTTCATAGACTTTTAACCGAAACATGCGGAAACGATAAACTTATTAAATACATCAATTTATTACGTAAACAAACTTTACGATATAATTTTATATACCTATCTATTTTATCGCACTTTAAACAATCGGTAGATGAGCATAAAGAAATTATTGACGCTATTAAAAACCGAGATGTTATTGCCGTTGAAGTTTTGGTAAAAAACCACGGTAATGCTGCAAAAATTGCAATTTGCGATTTTATGAAACACAAGATGTCTAACTAATTTAAATATAAATTGGGATAAAAATGGAAAAAATTAAAGTAGCAATTGTTGGTTTAGGAAATGTCGGTTTTGGAGTTTTGGATGCCGTACTTAGCGAACCCGATATGGAATTGATGGGAATTGTGGATTTATTGTCAAAAGACGAATTAAAACTTAAAATTCCTGCCAACCGCTGTTCTGTTTTAGAACAAATAAGGTTTGTTAATAATATCGATGAATTAGGCAAAATTGATGTTGCCATTGTAAGTTCTCCTAGCAGAATGGTTAAAGATATTGTTAGCGGATTACTTAAAAAAGGGATTAATACGGTTGATAGTTTTGATATCCATACCGAAATTACTGCTTTAAGACGTGAATTAAATATTATTGCCAAAGAAAATAATGCCGTTTCCATTATTTCGGCAGGTTGGGACCCCGGAATTGATTCGGTTGTACGCGGTTTATTTTTGGCAATGGCTCCTAAAGGTATTACTTTTACCAATTTTGGTCCCGGTATGTCTATGGGGCATACTTGTGCCGTAAAAGTAATTAATGGTGTTAAAAATGCTCTTTCGGTTACCGTTCCGGTTGGAATGGGAGTGCATAGAAGAATGGTTTATGTTGAAATTGAGAACGATGTTAAATTTGAAGATATAGAAAAAGCAATTAAAACCGACCCCTATTTTATTAAAGACGAAACTTATGTTTATAAAGTAGATAATGTTAATAATTTAATTGATATGGGACACGGCGTTTTAATGGAACGTAAAGGTGTTAGCGGTGTTACCCAAAACCAAATGATGAAATTTGAACTTAGAATAAATAATCCCGCTTTAACGGCTCAAATTATGGTTAGCAGTGCACGTGCAGCCGTTAAACAAAAACCGGGATGTTATACTTTAATTGAATTGCCGGTTATCGACTTTTTGCACGGGGAGTTAGAAGATTTTGTAACAAAATTAGTTTAATACGAGTGAGTTTATGGCAGATCCTTACGCAAAAAATTTGATTAAAAACGATTTTTATTACAGCAAAATTGAGATGACCGGCAAATTTGTAGTTGTTTTAGACGGTAAACTTGAAAATAGAGGTTTGGAATTAATAAAACCTATTAGCAGAGTTTTTACCAAAGGAACAATTATTGAATTAATTGCCACAGATGACGAAGCTGCAAAACCCGGTAATAAAGTAGATAATATTGCTTATATCGGGTTTTTAGAACTTAACAACGGCGGTGTAGTTATTGCCGGAGACGAATTGGTTTGGAATGGTAAGGTAATTGGTAAAATTGCAGGTTTTGACGATACTCATATGCCTAACCACCAAAATACCATTGTTAAAGTAGATGAACGTATTTCCGGGAAAAACCTCGGAATAAAAATAAATGATGAGTTAATCATCAAAGGATTAAATAATTAATTATAAATAAAATTACGGAGAAATTAATGCCGGCACCAAAATTTAAATTTCAGATGTACAAGAAGTTGTATGCCGAAATGTCGCAAATTTATGCTGAAGCTAAAAAAGCAGCCGAATCTTTAAACATTCCTGCAGAACTAAAAGGAGCTTTTGGTTTAACAGGAGCTATTTCGGGATGCCCTTCACCATTAAGACATGATATTGAAGAAGCAATGGCTAAAGAAGCTGTTAAAGTTGTTCCTTTGGCAGTTTATGTTGAACAAATTAGAGAAGTTGTAAAAAGCGTTTACGGAGACGATTACGATGTTGCCCCCGTTAATACTTGCGAAGCAGGTCTTTGGGTAACTTTTCAAAGTTTGGTTACTCCTCCTATGCAAGGCACAGGTGATAACTACAGAGTTAGATATATTGCCCCATTAGAAAGACACATTCATCACCAAGCTTCTTATGGTCGTCCTTTCCCTCCTAAGTATAAAGATATTTAATCCGATAGAGGCAGCACGGCAGGTGAATTAGGTTTTTACGGAAAACGTCAAAATAACTTAGATACCGTTTTAGTTCCTTTGGCAGGTGCCGAGTATCCAGTTCACGGCTTAAAATATGCTTCGGTTCCTTTATTAAAGAACGTAAAAGCTAAAGAATCTGTTGAAGAATTGGCAATTGCGGCTAAAAGAAACGAGACCATGTTAGGAGCTTTTGCTTCTTTGGGTTACGATACTATTGGCTACGGTTATGGCGAAAAAGATGAAAACGGTGCTCCTTTATTATCTAAAGGTATTGCCGAATTAGCTAAAAAATACAATGTACCTTATATTATTGATAATGCTTGGGGTATTCCTTTTATTGGTACAAGCATTAAAGATGTTGGTGCCGATGTAATGATTTACAGTATGGATAAAGCTACAGGTAGTGCTACCAGTGGTTTAATTATCGGTAAAGAAGAAGTTATGGTTAATATTCGTAGAGCTTTAGGTATGCACGGTCAACGTTATGGTGCTACTACTTCTTACGGAAAAGCTGCTTTGGTTACACAAGACCCCGGTAAAGAAGGCTTAAGCGGTCAATTGGCTGCTCTTAAAGTTTTAAGAGACAACCCTATTGTTTTAACCAAACCGATTGATACTTTA
>DAINPX010000039.1:0-13532 GCA_036743235.1 Melioribacteraceae bacterium | reverse complement strand
CCTGAGCTAAAACAGTTGCAGTTGATGTACCGTCACCGGCAACATCACTTGTTTTGGAAGCTACTTCGCGAACCATTTGAGCACCCATATTTTCAATTGGATCGGCTAATTCTATTTCTTTAGCAACAGAAACGCCGTCTTTAGTTACAGTAGGAGCACCAAATTTTTTATCAATAATTACATTACGTCCTTTAGGACCTAAAGTTACTTTAACGGCATTTGCTAATTTATCAACACCGTTTAATAAACCTTTTCTGGCTTCACTGCCATATTCAACTAATTTTGCTGACATTATATTCCTCCGAATTTTTATTTGTTAACAATACCAAAAATATCGCTTTCGCGCATAATTAAATAATCTTCCTGATCGATACGGATTTCTGTACCGCTATATTTACCGTAAAGAACTACGTCTCCAACTTTAACGGTTAAAGGCATAACTTTACCGTCTTCAGTAACTTTTCCGTTACCTACGGCAACTACTTTTCCTTCAATCGGTTTTTCTTTAGCTGTATCGGGTAATATAATTCCGCCTTTAGTTTTTTCTTCGGCTTCACTTGGTTTTACAACTACTCTGTCATGCAAGGGTTTAATCTTGAATTCTGACATTTTATTACTCCTTTTTTTTAATTGTTATAAATTGTTGTTAGCACTCAATAATTACGAGTGCTAATATATAACTTTTTAACGATTTTTTCAAGTAAATTGTTCCAAATTTTTATTGGTTAATTTTTTTAATAATAAACAACGTATATTAAGTTAATTAATTGAACAAAGATGTAAATTACAGAATGGAATATTGGTTAGTCAAAAGTAAGGGATGAAAAATAAATAAAGAAGTGCCCCGAAGAGGATTCGAACCTCTGACCTACAGTTTAGGAAACTGACGCTCTATCCTACTGAGCTACCGGGGCATAAAAATATTAGCTAACAAAAATACTAAATAAATTATTTTATTGCAATTTAATTAATTTATACACATATTTAATTTTTATTTGAATTTTGCTAATTAGATTATATATTTATTATTAAAATGTAAATTTTATTATTTTTAATTAGACTTCAGTTTTTTGGAATAATATGAAAAAATTTTATTTATTTATAATCATTCTTCTTCTATCTCTAAATTCGTTATATGCCGAAAAGGAAGAGCATGTATTTATCCTAAATTCTTATCATCCTGATTTTAGATGGACAATGATGGAAGTTTCCGGTATAAGAAGTGCATTTATGTATAATAGTTACAAGGGCACGTTATATGTTGAATATTTAGATACAAAGAATTTTAGCTTTGAAGAAAATGAAAAAATATATTTTGATCTATTTAAGCGTAAATATAAAAATTTTAATTTTAAGGTAGTAGTTGTTACTGATAATGATGCCTTCTATTTTGTAAATAAATATAAAAAAGACCTTTTCCCTAATTCTTCAGTAGTGTTTTGCGGAGTTAACGGATTTTCCGAAGATATGATTCCCGATAGAAAGTATTACACCGGAGTTGTAGAAAGGAACAATTATGAAGATAATATTTCATTAATACTAAAATTATTTCCCGAAACAAAGGAGATAGTATCATTTTTTGATGCAACGGTATCAGGAAAATTTATTTATTCCGAATATAAAGCAGCTAGTGAAAAGTTTAAAGATAAAGTAAAATTCAAAGAATATTTAAATCCAAGACTTGATAGTTTAAAGATTGAAGTAAGCAAATTGAAAAAAGGGCAAGTACTACTGTTGGGTGAGTTAGGTCAAGATGCCAAAGGAGACGTTTACAATCATCAAACTATTGCACTGGAATTAAGTAAATTATCTAACGTTCCGGTATTCGGAATGATACAAGATATGTTACGGAGAGGAATAATAGGAGGTAGATTACTTAACCCGTTTTTACACGGAAGAATGGCGGGTTTAATGGCATACAAAATTTTGGAAGGCACCCCTGCCGATAAAATTAAAATTGTAAATAAAGTTAATGATGTATATTTTTTTGATTACATCCAATTATCAAAATTTGGAGTAAGTGAAGATAGTTTACCAAAACCTAACCGATTGGTAAGTAAACCTAGTTCTGTTTGGGAAGCCAATAGAGACCTTTTAATTAGAATGTTTATTGGTTTTGGTATCTTGTTGTTTTTAATTGTAATCCTTTCGTTTAGTATTTATATTAGGCGTAAAGCCGAAAAGGAAGTTAGAAAATCTAAAGAGTATATTGAGAAAATACTCTCTTCTGTTACAGATTGTATATGGAGCGTTGATTTAGATAAAAATTTAATACCTGTTAATTCTTTCTTTTCTCCTGTAGTAGAACAGATTTACGGATATACTTTACAAGAGTTTAGAGCAGATCCAAATTTATGGCAAACATTGGTAATTAATGAAGATAAAGATATTTTAATAGATTATTACAATGATCTGATAAACGGGAAAATATCAAAAGCCAATTTTACGTTTAGAATAAAAATTAAATCTGGAGAATTAAGGTGGATTGAACAGAGTATTTCCATAACCGACACACCTAACGGAGGTAAACGATTTGATGGTATTGCAAAAAATGTTACCGAAAAAATTAATCAACAAAATGTATTAATTAAGTATTCAAAAGCAATTGAGCAAAGCCCCATTTCTATTGTTATTACCGATACCGAAGGTTCTATTGAATATGTAAATCCAAACTTTGAAAAAGTTACAGGATATTCTTTTGATGAAATTAAAGGGAAAAACCCAAGAGTACTAAAATCGGGATTTACTAGTAAAGAACTATATAAAGAGTTATGGGAAACTATAAAAAGCGGTAATGATTGGAAAGGCGAATTATATAATAAAAGAAAAAACGGTGAGTATTTTTGGGAAATAGCTGCAATATCTCCAATTAAAAACGATAGAGGAGATATTACAAATTTTGTTGCGGTAAAAGAAGATATAACTCATATAAAAGAAGTTGAGAAACAATTAGTTAATGCAAAAGAACTTGCAGAAAGAGCCGATAGATTAAAAGATGAATTTTTGGCACAAATGTCTCATGAAATAAGAACACCAATAAATGCTATTTTAAGTTTTTCGGGTTTGCTTAAAGAAGAACTTGAAGATAAAATTGAAGATGATTTAAAGATGGCATTTAATATTATGGCAAGAGCGGGTAAACGTATTATAAGAACGGTTGACTTAATTTTAAATATGGCAGAATTACAAACGGGGTACTTTAAACCCAATTTTGAAAATGTTAACATAAAAAACAAATTGGATGAATGTGTAGAATTTGATTTTAGTCAATTGGCGAGTGATAAAAATTTGGAATTAAGATTTAATTATTCAACTGCAACGGAAGAATTGTTTGTTGACGAATATACTTTTGAAGTGATAATAAAAAATTTAATAGATAATGCAATAAAATATACTTTTAAAGGGTATATTGAAGTAAATGTTTTTGATTATAAAGAAAATCTTTTAGCTATTGAAGTAAAAGACACGGGGATAGGAATGTCGGATGACTATGTACTTAATCTATTTGAACCTTTTAGCCAAGAAGAACAAGGTTATACAAGACGGTTTGAAGGAAATGGATTGGGACTTGCCTTAATTAAAAAATATACTGATTTAAATAAAGCTAAAATAACTGTTGAAAGTAAAAAAGGAGAAGGAAGCACTTTTACGGTATTTTTTAATAAGAATTAATTTTTAGGTTTTTGATGATTGATGATAATATTCCTGAAGGTTTTGCTTTTGTATGCACAACCGATGAATTAAAAGAAAATAGAGGTAAAAAATTTATTATTAATGATGAAGAAATTGCATTATTTTATGTTAATAATAAATATTATGCAACTTCCAACATGTGTCCTCATCAGCATGCAAGAATTATTTATGATGGATTTATTGAAGATAATAAAGTTATTTGTCCGGCACACGGTTGGGAGTTTGATTTGGAAACGGGCAAACAACCCGGTAATCGAAAAGGATTAAGGGTTTTTGAAACTTATGTTTTGGATAAAAGAATATTTGTAAAAGTTATTCCTCAAACATTCAATTGGTAGATTTGATATTATCATCGGAATTTCTTTTTACAATTGCCCAAAGTATCGGATTTGATTTAGTAGGAATTAGTAAATATAAAGTACTTGTCAAAGAAAAAAAATATTTGGAAAGTTGGCTGAATAAAGGGTTTAACGGTGAGATGAAATATCTTGAAAAAAATATTGATAAAAGGGAAGATGTAAGAAATATCCTAAATTCTTGTAATTCAGTAATTTCGATAGGTCTTAATTATTTTACGGGGCATAAACATTCAGATAGTAATGAAAAATTAAAGATTAGCAGATATGCATGGGGCAAAGATTATCATTATGTTATGTGGGAAAAATTAGATAAACTAATTAAAGAAATTAAAAATAAATATCCAAATTTTGAAGCGATAAGATATGTGGATACCGGACCGGTAATGGATAAAGTATGGGCAGTTAATTCCGGATTGGGCTGGATGGGAAAAAACACAAATATTATTAACAAAAATATAGGCAGCTGGTTTTTTATTGGAAATATTTTATGTAATGCCGAATTTAGTAATTATAATTCAAAAAGCGTAAATTTTTGCGGAACTTGCACAAAGTGTATTGATAACTGCCCGACTGCTGCCTTATTAGGTAATTATGAAATCGATGCATCAAAATGTATATCTTACTTGAACATTGAAAATAAGGGAAAAATACCATACGAATTTAAAAATAAATTTAATAATTGGATTTTGGGATGTGATATTTGTCAAGAAGTATGTCCATGGAATATTAAATTTTCTGCTTTAACGAAAGAAATAAACTTTATTGAAGGAAATAATGTTGAATTTATTGAGGAAGATTTCAATAAATTAACTTCAGAGGAGTTTAATAAAAAGTTTAAAGAAAGTCCCATATTAAGACCAAAACTTAAAGGAATTTTAAGGAATATTAATTTTCTAAAAAAAACTTGAAACCTTTTAAAAAGTTTTGAATCAAATGTAAGATTGATAAAAAAATGGAGAAATAATGAGTAATTTTCATCACAAAGTAGCAATTATTGGTAGTGGACCTGCAGGGCTTACTGCAGCTATTTATACTGCACGAGCAAACTTAAGTCCTATTATATTTGAAGGAATACAACCCGGCGGACAGCTAACAATAACCACAGAAGTAGAAAACTTTCCTGGATTTGAGCATGGAATTCAAGGACCTGAATTAATGGATGTTATGAGAAAACAAGCTCAAAGATTTGGGGCAGATTGCCAATTTAAAGAAATTGAAGAAGTTGATTTTTCGCAATATCCGTATGTACTTAAATCGGGAGAAGAAATTCATACTGCAAATGCAGTGATAATTGCAACAGGTGCTTCAGCAAAACTTTTGGGTATAGAATCAGAAAAAGAATATATGGGGTACGGCGTTTCGGCTTGTGCAACATGTGACGGATTTTTCTTTAGAAACTTAAAAGTTATGATTGTTGGGGGTGGCGATACGGCAATGGAAGAAGCCAATTACTTAACTCGATTTGCAAGTGAAGTTACTATTGTACACAGAAGAGATGAGTTTAGAGCTTCCAAAATTATGATAGATAGAGCCAAGAATAATCCTAAAATTAAATTTGCGTTAAATTCAGTTATTCAAGAAATAAAAGGTAAAACCGAAGGAAATAGAAAAATGGTTACTTCGGTAATTCTTAAAGATACAAAAACCGGCGAATTAAAAGAACAAGCCGTTGATGGTATTTTTGTTGCAATTGGTCATCAACCAAATACAAAGATATTTGAAGGAAAGCTTGAAGCTTACGAAAACGGTTATTTAAAGGTAAAACCGGGCTCTACCCACACAAGTTTAGAAGGAGTATTTGCTGCAGGAGATGTTGCCGACCATACATATCGCCAGGCAATTACGGCTGCGGGAAGCGGTTGTATGGCAGCTTTAGATGCTCAAAGATATCTTGAAGAAAAAGGGATAGAATAATGGATTTAATCCGGAGAAAAAATCTATAAAAATCTCCGGATTTTATTTAGATTTCGATTTAATTTGATTTAATTAAAAATTATTTAGAAATTTACTTCTGTAATTTATTAAAATTAAGTCAAAGAAATCATGGTTTATGAACTACTTAGATGAATTAAAAACGATTATTGATAAAATTCCTAAAGAATTTATAGATTTTTCTTCTCCTCATTTACCTAATAGAGTTCCAACCCAAGCGAGTTCTAATTTTATCACAAATAAAGAACAGGGGGATTGGGCGGAATCTATAGTACTAAAAGCAATAAATAATCTTAATGATAAAATGGTTGCAGTGAAATATGGTAAATCAGACGATATTATTGCAGGTGATCCAAAATTTAATATGTTTTATGAAGAATTTCAAAGCGAATTAGATAGCATAGGTAAGCGTCCTGATATACTTATTTTTAGAAGAGAAGATTATAGACGTGAATATGGTCTTGATATTAGCAAGATGAATCAATTTGAAATAAATTCTTATGTTAGAAAAGCAATAGCAGGTATAGAGGTTCGTTCAAGTTCGTTTTTAATAGATAAATATGAAGAAACAACAAAATCAAAGAAATCAGAAGCTATAAGAAATTTAAATGCTATACGAAATACAATCCTTGAGAAATTTACAACAGAGCTAAGTATTACCGGTAGAAAGGAATATCTTGTTTTTTTAAAGAATTTCCAAATAGAAGATTGTTCTATTATTAGTTTTAAAGTTCCAAAATGGCAAACTAATTCAAAGTTGCTTGAATTAAGTGATTTATTTAAGCAGTTTAAATTTTATTTAAAGGAAATTCAAAAAAGAGAATTCTTATCAATTACTCCAAAAGTTGAAGATATAAAAGTTGTTTATAAATGGATAGAAACATTTGGTGTTCCACATTTTTATTTTCAAGTTTTTTTTGATAAGATATTTAGTATATCATTTAAAACTATTTTAGAGATCATTTCTGACGAAACTAATGAAGGTCGGATATTTTTTATCGAAAAAGATTTAAAAAACCAAAATAAAACAACAATCAAGATAGATACAAAAAATGCGCTCCCAATTTCTACTAAAGTTATTGAGCCGGATCATACTAGTAGAAGAAAAGAACTTGAAAGAGGTCGGTTACTTTTTTATGTGCATTTTTCAGGAGGTTTAGCACAAATAGATAAAGAGACCATTAATAATATTTTAATTAGATAAGGTTTTAATGATATCAAGTTTATCAAAATATGACGAAATAAGTAATCAATATATCTGTAATACTAGCACAGAACATAAAAAGAAATTTGCTCAGTATTTCACACCAGAAACCATATCAAATTTTATGTTATCTTGGATAATAACAAAAGACGGATATATGAAGATTCTTGATCCGGCATTTGGATTAGGAGTTTTTGCTAAAAATGCCATTGAAATCAATGATAAAGTTGAATACTTTGGATACGAAGTTGATAAATTAATTTTTCAATATGCTTCAGAAATTTTTTCCGGTATTACGAATGTTAAAATTAAGAACACTGACTTTTTAGAAAATGATTGGAATAATAAATATGATGGAATTATTTGTAATCCGCCATATCTAAAATTCCACAATTACGATAATATTGAAAATATAAATAAAATAAACAACAAATTTAATATTTTTCTAAGCGGACTTACTAATATTTATGGTTTATTTTTAATTAAAGCATTAACACAATTAGAAATAAATGGGAGATTGGCTTTTATTTTACCCTCAGAATTTCTAAACTCCAATTATGGTACATCTATAAAAAAATTTTTAATTGATAGCGGTACTTTAAGATATATAATTGTGTTTGATAAAGCCGTAGAAATATTTGCTAATGTTATAACTACAAATTCAATATTACTTTGTTCAAATGACTCACATGACAAAAGGGTTAAGTTCTTTTACATTAATAGCTTAGAAAACCTTGATTTATGCAAAAAAGAAATTTCAAAATATCCGAATTTTAAGATGAATGATTCTGCTTATAATCAAATGGATATTTTACCGGAAGTTAAATGGCATAATTATTATCAAAAAGATAATGGAATTATTAACAACAATTTAGTTCCGGTATCCATGTTTATGCAGGTAAAACGCGGAATTGCAACCGGATCAAATGACTATTTTTTGTTCTCTAAATCAAAGAAGAATAAATTGGATATACCTGCTGAATATTTTTTACCATGTATATCAAAATCTATTCATGTTAAAACGCCAATTTTTACAATTGATGATTATCACGAAATTTATAATTCTGATAAGAATACATTATTATTCAATGCATTAAATTTAAAAAATAGGCAAGTAATAGATTATGTAAATTTTGGTGAAAAAATAGGTGTCGATAAACTTTATTTGACTTCAAGACGAAAGCCTTGGTTTTCTTTAGAAAAGAGAGAACCTTCGCCAATATGGGTTTCAGTTTTTAATAGAAATGGGTTAAAGTTTATTAAAAATGAAGCCAATATTTATAATTTAACTACTTTTCATAGTGTTTATTTAAAATCAATTTTTATACATAAAAGCGATATTATTTTTGCTTATTTGATTACTGAATTAGCCAAAAGAATTTTTGAAAAAAATAAGAGGGAGTATGGAAATGGACTTCAAAAATTTGAACCTAATGATCTTAATAATGCATTGATGCTTGACCTACGAAAGCTTGACATTAGCACTGAAAATAGGATTTTAGAAGAATTGGATCTTCTTCGCAATAGTATGTTTTCAGAAAGACTTACAATTGATTCTTTGAATCGATTAAACTCAATTTTCATTGAATATTTTTTATAGATTATTAAATCCATAACCTTGAATTTTTTTCATTTCAATTTATTTATTTGATAATAAATTAAATTTTTATTATTATTATATTCTTTTTAAATTATTATTTTGTAAAAAGTTAACAAATTACTTAATTAGCAGATTAAGTAAAAATGATTTTGTGCGGATAAGTTACAGTTATGATTACCGAAAATTTGAAGTATCTTGAAGATACTATTCAAAAAAAATGTATAGAGATAAATAGAAATAGAGAAGATATAACAGTAATTGCCGTTTCTAAAAACAATCCGTTTAATGCTATAATAGAAGCTAATAATTACGGGTGTTTTGATTTTGGCGAAAACAAAGCTCAGGAGTTAAGAGATAAAGCGGAATTATTAATTGAAAAAAATATTAATTGGCATTTTATCGGTCATCTTCAAACAAATAAAGTTAAATATGTTATAAAACATGCAAAATTTATTCATTCTGTAGAGTCTTTTGATTTAGCCGATGAAATTGATAAAAGAGCAAATATAATAAACAAAATTCAATCTGTTTTTATTGAGTGTAATATATCTAACGAAGAAAGTAAATTTGGATTACAAGATAAAGAGAAGATTTTTAGTTTAGCAAATTATATAAAAAGTAAACCTAATTTAAGCTTAAGAGGATTGATGACTATGGCACCATATACTGATGATGAGATAGTTATTAGAAGCACTTTTAGAGGATTAAAAAAGGTTTATGATGAGTTAAATTTTTCGGGATTTGCTCTAACCGAATTAAGTATGGGAATGACAAATGATTTTTTGATTGCTTTAGAAGAAGGAGCAACAATGTTAAGAATTGGAACAGCCATATTTGGTGATAGAATATAAAAGGTAAAAATGAAACTTAGCGTTCTAAATATAAAAAACCAAGAATTTAATACTTCAATTAAAGGTTATAACCGAGAAGAAGTTAATGCATTTTTGGAGAGAGTTGCTGACGAATTCGAAATTTTAATTAGTGAAACCGAACAGCTAAAAAAAGAAAATGATTTTTTAAAAGAACAGAATAAAAAGTATAAAAAAATTGAAGAACATTTACAAAATACTTTAGTTTCTGCTCAAGAAACTTCTTCAAAAGCTGTTGAATCTGCAAAAAAACAAACTGCTTTAATTATTCGTGAAGCTGAATTACGAGCTAATCAGATTGTTGAAAAGGCAAAATTGGATGCTAATTTAATTAGAGAAGCGGTTATAAGATTACGTGAAGAAAAAAATATTATTATTGCTAAACTAAAAGCAATAGTAGAAACTCAAGCCGGTTTATTAGAAGGGGAAAGTGTTGAAACAGTTGTTGTAAAAGATGATATAAGAAGTTATTTAAATAAAACAGAAATAAATGTCGATAGCATTTTGGAGAAATTGATATGAGTAATTTAAGCGAAAAGATAAATGATACTATTAGTGTTATCAAAAAATATACTAATAAAACTTTTGAAATAGGAATTGTTTTAGGTACCGGCTTAGGCGGACTTGTGAGAGAAATTGAAATTGAACATGAGATAAATTACTCCGAATTGCCTCATTTTCCTTTAAGTACTGTAGAATCGCATTCCGGTAAGCTTATTTTGGGGACGCTTGCCGGTAAAAATGTATTTGTGATGCAAGGAAGATTTCATTATTATGAAGGCTATACTATGCAACAGATTACATATCCAATTAGAGTAATGAAAAAGATGGGTGTAAAGACTTTATTATTGTCTAATGCTTGCGGCGGTATGAATCCGTTATTTAAACGCGGAGATATTATGATAATGACAGATCATATTAATTTATTGGGAGATAACCCATTAATTGGTAAAAATGAAGATGATTTTGGACCTCGATTTCCCGATATGAGTGAGGCTTATGATAAAGAATTAATTGAGTTAGCTGAAAAAATTGCACTTGAAAATAAAATTAAAGTTCAAAAAGGGGTTTATGTTGCAGTTGCTGGTCCTAATTTGGAAACAAAAGCAGAATATAGGTTTTTACGTTCTATTGGTGCAGATGTTGTAGGCATGTCAACTGTTCCCGAAAATATTGTTGCAAACCAAATGGGAATTAAAGTATTTGGGTTAAGTATAATAACCGATGAGTGTTTTCCTGATGCATTAAAACCTGTTGACTTGCAAGAGATACTTGCTGCAGCTGCAGAAGCTGAACCCAAAATGACAAAATTAATGAAAGAGGTAGTTAGTAAATTGTGAATAAAATAAAAAACTCATATTATCTTACTCCGGCTTTAATGGCGTTTTTACTATTTATTTCAAATTTTATTAAAGCCGATATATTACAGCATGCTTTTTCAAGCTACAGTGTATGGTTTGTAATTATGTTGTTGGTATTTGCTTGCGGTTACTTAATGAATAAAACTATAGGGTACTCGTTTGGCGGAAAAATAGTTTTTGCTGTAATTGTTGCAAACGTTGCGGTAGGAATATTTATGGTTTCTTTTTTTAGCCAATATTTTGGTTTTGAAGATATGACAGTAGAAAATATGTTATTATATTCACTCCGTTTAATAAGTGTTGGTAGTATGGGATTTTTTGGGCTAGCTGTTAACGAAGTGTTTTTTTTACAACAAAAGCTTTTATTATGTGAGCAAAAAAAAATTACACCCCCGGTTTTTGAAAGTGGAGTTAAAGAAGCCGATTTAACAATTAAAGACGCAAAATTAAGGGCTGAAAAAATTATTTTGGAAGCTGAAAAAAAACAAAAAGAAATGCAATTAAAAGCGGAACAATTTGAAGCAAAAATTAAAGAACTTGTTAGGGTTGAAAGAGAATTAATAAAAAAATACGAACAAAACGACGAAGAATAAATAATTAATGTTTAACATAAATTAAAAGGTAGTATGTTTAAGCAGTACAACGAAAAAATCGATTATCCTTTAATAGAGGAAAGTGTATTAAAATTTTGGAAAGAAAATAAAATTTTTGAAAAAAGTATAAGTAGCAGGCCCGAAAATAAACCGTTTATGTTTTATGAAGGACCACCTACTGCAAACGGACGTCCCGGTATTCATCATGTTATGGCTCGTACTTTAAAAGATTTAGTTTGTAGATATAAAACTTTAAAAGGTTATAGAGTTAACAGAAAAGCCGGTTGGGATACTCATGGATTACCTGTTGAAATTGAAGTTGAAAAACAATTAGGTATTAAAAATAAAAGCGAAATTCCGGAGTTTGGTATAGAGAAGTATAATAATGCTTGCCGTAATTCGGTTTTTACATATCTTAAAGATTGGGAAAGAATGACCGAACGTATGGGGTATTGGGTTAATTTAGATGATGCTTACATTACTTGTACTAACGAATATATAGAATCTGTTTGGTGGTCGTTAAAACAATTGTTCGATAAGGGATTAATATATAAAGATTATAAAATAGTTCCTCAATGCCCTAGAAGTGAAACTGTTTTATCTTCTCACGAATTGGCTTTAGGTTACAAAGAAACAAAAGATCCTTCTGTATATGTTTTAATGAAAGTGCTTGATGAAGAATTAAGTAAAGAATTTGATACTTACTTTTTGGTATGGACAACAACTCCATGGACTTTAATTTCTAATGTTGGATTAGCTGTAGGCAGTGAAATAGATTATGTTAAAATTAAAGTGGAAAACAAGTGCTTTATTTTAGCAGAAGCAAGACTATCTGTAATAAAAGAAGAATATGAAATTATTGCAAGATATAAAGGTAAAGATCTTGTGGGTAAAAAGTATGATCAGTTATTCAAATACTTGACTGTAGATAAACCGGGCTTTTTTGTAATTGAAGGCGATTTTGTAAGTACAGATGATGGTAGTGGTATTGTGCACATTGCCCCTGCATTTGGTGCTGATGACTATGAAGTATCTAAAAAGAATAATTTACCGTTTTTACAGCCTGTAAAAAGAAACGGAACATTTACGGATGATATTACCGATTTTGCGGGTCAATTTGTTAAGGATGCCGATACGGGAATAATTATTAAACTTAAAGAAATGGGGCAACTTTACAGAAAAGAGACAATTACCCACTCATATCCTTTTAGTTGGCGTTTTGATGATGTTCCAATTATTTATTATGCAAGAGAATCTTGGTTTATAAAAACTACCGAAATAGCAGATAAAATGATTGAATTGAACAAAACAATCAACTGGTACCCTGCAGAAGTTGGAACCGGTCGCTTTGGTAATTGGCTTGAAGAAAATAAAGATTGGGCTTTAAGCCGCGATAGATATTGGGCAACACCTTTACCGATATGGGTAAGTGATGACGGTGAGATGATTGCCATTGGCAGTATTGAAGAATTAAAACAAGGTTTTGTTGAAAAAGACGGTAAAAAAATAAGTGTCGCTGATTTAGAAACTATTGATTTGCATAAACCTTATGTTGATGAGATATATTTTGAAAGAAACGGTAAAATATTTAAACGTACACCCGAATTAATAGATGTTTGGTACGATTCCGGTTCTATGCCATTTGCACAGTTTCATTATCCGTTTGAAAACAAAGAATGGTTTGAAAATAATTTTCCTGCTGATTTTATTTGTGAAGGAATTGACCAAACACGTGGTTGGTTTTACACTTTACATGCAATTTCTACAATGTTATTTGGTAAAGTGGCTTATAAAAACATATTAGTTAACGAGCTGATATTAGATAAAAACGGTCATAAGATGAGTAAATCTCGCGGAAACGGAGTAGATCCGTTTGAATTATTTAATACTTTTGGTGCAGATATTACTCGTTGGTATTTGG
>DAINPX010000038.1:0-13644 GCA_036743235.1 Melioribacteraceae bacterium | reverse complement strand
TTTGGTTATAAAGGGTAATTTTACAATTTTAGCAGGAATTTCTTTACCTCTAATCAAAAAATTAATTATATTGCCTTCAACTGCATGTTCAATATCTACATAACCCATCGCTATTGCTTTTTCCAATATTGGGCTAACGGTACCGCTTGTTACAAAACCAACAACATTACCGTTTACCGATAATTGGTAATTATGCCTTGGAAATACTTTTTCGTCACTTACCAATGCCACAAGTTTTCTTTTTAATCCATCTTGTTTAACTTTTTTTAGAACGTCAAGAGCAATAAACTCTTCTTTTTTAAGTTTTGTTATCCAACCCAAACCTGCTTCTAAGGGATTGGTTGTGTTATCAATATCGTTTCCGTATAAACAGAAGCCCATTTCAAGTCTTAACGAGTCCCTTGCACCTAAGCCAACAGGTTCAATTCCAAATTCTTTACCGGCTTCAAAAACTGAATCCCACACTTTTTGTGCAGTTGCTTCATCCCCCTTAAAGTATAATTCATATCCTAACTCGCCAGTATATCCCGTTCGAGAAACAATCATCTCAACACCTGCAATTTTGGCAAAAAAGAAATGATAATATTCCAAATCAATCGGTTTATCACAAATTTTTGACAAAGTCTTTTTGCTAAAAGGACCTTGAATAGCTAATAACGAGTATTCGTCACTTTGGTCATCAATTTCTACACCAAAAATATTATTTTCTTTCATCCAATTAAAGTCTTTATCTTTGTTGGACGCATTAACAACCAAGAGAAATTCTTTATCGCTAATTTTATACACTAATAAATCATCAACAATACCGCCATCGGCATAACACATGGCACTATATTGAACGCGTCCGTCAGTTAATATCGAAGCATCGTTTACAGTAATGTGTTGAACAAAATTTAATGCTTTATCTCCCCTAATAAAAATTTCACCCATATGAGAAACATCAAAAACGCCTACTTTGCTACGAACGGTTTTATGTTCGTTAATAATAGAATGATACTGAACAGGCATTTCAAAACCGGCAAAATCAACAAGTTTTGCCCCTAATTTTCTGTGGATTTCTGTAAAATTAGTTTTTTTCATCTAAATTCTCTCACTCAACTGTTAGTCAAAAAAAATTAAAATAACCCTTTAAAGTTGTAAAAATTTAATATAAAACTCAAATAAAATCTTCTGTTATATCTTTGCCGTTTTCATCCAATAAAAAATGAAACCGCTGAACATCTACTTTAATATCAACAATTAACTTGATAACAATAAAATTTTTTAACATTAATTTACGTAATGGACTTATCAAACCTTCCGTAAGTTTTTCGGCAAGTAGAGGATTAACTCGCAAATAAATTTTATGTTTACTACTTTTATCTTTAAACTTTTTGACCCATTCTTCAATTTCGTGAATTAAGTGAGACCTTCTGGTTAAAAGTCCCGTACCGTGGCAGTAAGGGCACTCTTCATTAAAAGATTGAATAATATTTTCCCTAATTCTCTGTCTGGTTATCTGCATTAAACCAAAATCAGTCATAGGCAACATAGCAACTTTGGCTCTATCTTTTTTAAATTCTTTTTTTAATTCATCATAAATCTTTTTTCGATTTTTATCATCTTCCAAATCAATAAAATCTACAACTATTAATCCTCCTATATCCCGTAATCTAAGCTGTCTTACAATCTCTCTGGCAGCCTCCAAATCGGTTTTAAGTGAATTAAGTTCTTGTTCTTTTTTTGCAGCATACCTTCCGCTATTAACATCAATAACAAACATAGCCTCGGTATGGTCAATAACAATATGTCCCCCACTTGGCAAAGGTACTTTACGCCCCATTAAAGCTTTAATCTGTTCTTCAACTTTAAACTCTTCAAAAATAGGTCTATTACCTTTATGAAACTCTACTTTATTAACCAACTCGGGTTGAATTAATTTCAAGTAACTTCTAATTTCTCTATACAGTTTTTTAGTATCTATTAAAACCTTATTAACATCGGGTGTAAATAAATCTCGTATTACACTGTTAGTTGTATCTAAATCTTTGTAAAGCAGTGTCGGAGGGTCTTCTTGTTTGGCACTCTCTTCAATCTCTCTCCAAGTTTCAACCAAATATTTTAAGTCACTTTCCAAAACATCTTCAGATTGGTCAAAAGCAGCCGTTCTTATAATTAAACCACAGTTTTTTGGAATAATACTTCGGGCAAGTTTTCTTAAACGTCTCCGCTCCTTAAAATCGACAATTTTTTTTGAAATACCTATTTTATTATCATAAGGTAAAAGAACACAAAAACGCCCCGGTACCGAGACACTTGAAGTAACTCTTACTCCTTTATCCTTAACAGGTTCTTTAATAATTTGTACTAATATTTCTTCCCCTTTTTTTAATTTGGGAGAATAATCGCTCTTTTGTTCTTTTTTATCTTTGTTGTCATCTTCTTTTAAATCATCTTCATCATCGTCATCATCATCGGTATTTTCCTCCAATACGCCCTGTAGCATCTCTAATCTTTCTCCGATATCGGAAAAATGCAAAAATGCATCATGTTTTAACCCTATATCAACAAAAGCAGCCCTAATACCCGGCAAAACTCTTGCAACTCTTCCCAAGTAGATATCGCCTACCATCCTCTCTTTTTCGGCATTATCCACAAAAAAATCAACCAGATTACCGTCTTCCGTTATTGCCACACGCGTGGATGAAGCCGATGAGTTGATTATTATTAATTTTTCCATTTTTCACTCAAATTAAAAAAGGTATTAGCTTCCGATTAATAAATCATCGTTTAACCAAAATATAATCCTTTCCTTAAACTTTTTATCTATTATACTTAAATCTTCGTTATCGTATATATTATTTTTAATATTTAAAATATGTAAATCGAGATATTCTAATATACTATGAATATCGTTAAAAGAAAATACTTTATTTAATAAAACAGAAATTCCGTTAAAAAATCGTAAATACCATACTATATTTTTTTTGATTTTTGGTAACGAAGTAATTTCATTATATTCTCTTATCAATAAATTTATATGCAATTTTAACGTTTCGTAAACTTTATCTATGCTTGGGTAATCCGGAATAACTCCGGTTTCCATATACTGTTTTGTACGTTCAATTAAAAACGGATTACCTATAATACCCCTTGCCAACATAACTCCCGCACAACCTGTATATTCTAAAAAACTTTTAATATCTTCCGGAGTAAATAAATTACCGTTCCCTATTACCGGAATTTTTACGCTCTCAACAACTTTTTTTATTGCAGACCAGTCCGATTCGGTATTATATTTATCATCCCTCGTTCTTCCATGAACTGTAATTAACGATGCACCTGCGTTTTCGGCAATTTTTACATTTTCAAAAATATTTATTTTGCTTTTGCTTCTTCCTAAACGCAATTTTACCGATACCGGTATCCCTTCGCTTTTTTTTACCATAGATTTAATAATTTTTTCCAATAAAATAGGATTATCTAATAAAGAAGCCCCTAATTTTTGATTTATTACTTTTTGTGCGGGACAGCCGCAATTTAAATCTATTAAATCAGGTTTTAACCTAACTATTTGCGAAACGAAATCTTCAATTATTAAAGGGTCATTGCCTAATATTTGCACGCCAATCGGTTTTTCATCTCTTGCAAAAACCAAATACCTTAATGAATCGAATTGGTTTGATACTGCACCTTTAGCACTAACCATTTGAGTAAATGTTAAATCTGCCCCAAAATTTTTATTAATTTTTCTAAAGGGGGCATCGCTAACGTCTGCTAAGGGAGCAATAATTATTTTATTACTAAAATTTTGTGCAAATAAACTCAAATATATATATCCTTTAAATAAAAAAAAGAGAAAATCTCATAATAATCTGTATTTTTATAGTTTATAAACTGCATTTAGTAATTTACCAAATGTAACAAAAAATTCTTGTTACTTGGGGTTGTTTCAACAACCCCTAATAACAGTTTATTAAAACAATAACTTTACGAGAAAATTTCTCTTAAAAAATTAATTTTCGGTGTTAAAATCGGCTTTAAATTCTATACCGTCAACAACACTTTCATCGGTACTGTTTGTTTTATCTTTCGCATCTTCCAATACGGCTTTACGCGATAAACTAAGTTTACCGTTTTCCATTTTTAATAACTTAACAGTAATCAATTCGCCTTCTTTTAATACATCGGATACTTTATTAACACGCTTTGTATCTATTTGTGATACGTGTAACAAACCTTGTGTACCCGGCAATATTTCAACAAATGCACCAAAATCTGTAATTTTAACAACTTTGCAGTTTTCGTAAACTTCACCTATTTCAGGTTCGGCAGTCAATCGTTTGATGAAATTTTTTGCATTATCGGCTGCTTCACGGCTTGGTGCTGCAATATTAACAGTTCCGCTGTCATCAATAAATATTTCAACGCTAAATTCTTTCTGAATACCTTGTATTACTTTTCCGCCCGGTCCAATAACAGCACCAATTTTATCGGTTCTTATTTTCATGGAAATTAATGATGGGGCATATTGCGATACTAAAGCACGAGGTTCTGCAATAGCTTCTTTCATTAAACCAAGAATATGCAATCTGCCTTCTTTTGCTTGAGCTAAAGCTTTTTCCATAATTTCAAAAGAAATACCCTGAATTTTAATATCCATTTGAATACCGGTTACACCATTTTCGCTTCCGGCAACTTTAAAATCCATATCACCTAAGTGATCTTCGTTACCCAATATATCTGTTAATATTGCATAGTTTTCGTCTTCTTTAATAAGACCCATTGCAATACCGGCTATATGGGTTTTTACGGGAACTCCGCCATCCATTAAAGCTAAACAACCGGCACAAACCGTTGCCATAGACGAAGAACCGTTAGATTCCAAAATATCGGAATTGATACGTACAGTGTAAGGGAATTTTGATTCATCCGGTACTATATATTTTAACGAGCGTTCAGCCAAATTTCCGTGACCAACTTCACGTCTTCCTGTACCGCTGTATCTTCCGGTTTCACCAACCGAAAACGGAGGGAAATTATAATGTAACAAGAAACGTTTTTTATATTCGGCTTGTAATCCGTCTATTACTTGTTCATCATTTTTAGAGCCCAATGTTAATGTAGTTAAACTTTGAGTTTCACCTCTTGTAAATAAAGCCGAACCATGTGTTCGTGGCAACAAACCGGTTTCTATACTAATAGGTCTTACCTGTTTGGTATTACGACCGTCAAGTCTTAATCCTTCTTCTAAAATACGTTTTCTCATCAAATCTTTTTCCATATCGTGCAATAAAGTTTTGATAACGCCTTCTTGTTCGGGATATTTTTCTGACAAAGCCAAACATACTTCTTCGGTTAATTGTTTATTTTTTTCTGCTCTTGCTTCTTTACTTAAAACTGAAGAAACGATAGCTTTAAATTTTTCATATGCTAATTCATTAACATCGGCAACTAAATTTGCATCAAATTCTTCTTTTGCAACAACCATTTTAACTTTTCCGCATTCACTTGCAAGTTCGTTAATGGCAGTTACAATTTTTTTAATTTCTTCATGAGCAAATTTTAATGCATCCAAAATATCATTTTCAGAAACTTCGGTTGCTTCACCTTCAACCATCATAATGGAAGTACTTGTTCCTGCAATAACCAATTCTAAATCACTTTTACCAAGTTCTTCAAAAGTTGGGTTAATAATAAATTTACCGTCAACTCTTCCAACTCTTACTTCTCCAACGGGTTCTAAAAATGGAATATCCGAAATTGCCAATGCCGCCGAGGCACCAACTGCTCCTAATACATCTGCATCGTTTTCGCCGTCAAACGAATAAACAAAGGCAATTACTTGAGTTTCATTCTTAAATTCCGAAGGGAATAGAGGTCGAATAGGTCTATCGATTAATCGAGAAGATAATACTTCTTTATCACTCGGTTTTCCTTCACGTTTCAAAAATCCGCCGGGTATTTTACCCGCTGCAAATGCTTTTTCTCTGTATTCAACCGACAACGGAAAAAAGTCAACGCCTTGCATTGGTTCGCTAGAGGCAACAGCAGCAACAAGCACCATAGTATCGCCGTATCGTACCATAACAGAACCGTTTGCTTGTTTAGCCAACTTACCTGTTTCAATTGTTAACTTTTTACCGCCTATTTCAACTTCTTTAGTATATACCATTAAGTTTGCCTCTTACTTTCTAATGTTAAGTTCTTTTATTATTGCTCTGTATCTTTCAATATCGCGTGCAATTAAATAATCTAATAATCTGCGTCTTTTACCAACTAACATCATTAAACCTCTTCTTCCGGCATGGTCTTTTTTATGTGAACTGAAATGCTCGGTTAATTGGTTAATGCGTGTTGTTAATAATGCAATTTGTACTTCAGCTTTTCCGCTGTCTTTGTCGTTTTTGCCGTATTTTGCTACAATTGCGGCTTTTTCTTCTTTTGTAATAGACATAGTATTACTCCTTTTTATTTTACAATGTAATTCCAGTTTTCACCGAAATCAATTAATTAGATGTTTCGATACTTAAATAATTTCTTATAGTTGCTCTATCTAAATAAAGTTGTTCTATCAAATCTTCTTTTCTACTAAATTTTACTTCATCTCTAATAAAATCATATACAGTTACAAGCACTGTTTCACCATAAATTTCTTTATTAAAATCAAATAAATTTATTTCAACGGTTTTGGTTGGCAAATTATCAAATGTTGGTCTATTTCCAACATTCATCATTCCAAAATATTCGCGTCCGTTAATAATACAAGTAACCGCATAAACTCCGTTAAAGGGAATTATTTTTTCTTCGGCAATTTTTAAATTAATTGTTGGAAAACCTAATTCTCGTCCTCTTTTACTCCCTTCTACCACAATCCCTTCCAACTTAAAATGCCTACCTAAATAAGTATTGGCAATATTAAGTTCTCCTTTATTAATTAAATTTCTTATCAAAGAACTACTTATAGCCTCGTTGTTAATTACCATAGGAGGTACGGCAATAACATTAAAGTTATACTCTTTTGCCAATTCCAAAAGTTTATTTTCATCCCCTTCCCTGTTTTTACCAAATCTATGATCATGACCTATTAAAAAATATTTTACGTTTAGCTTTTCTACAATATATTTTTTAATAAAATCTTCATAACTTATCTTTGAAAATTCTTCAGTAAACTTAATTATTAAAACACTTTCAATACCGTATAATTTAAATATTTCGAGTTTTTCATCTAAAGTTGTTATTAATTTTACATCATCTTTATTACCAAGTACCATTCTAGGATGAGGCTCGAAAGTTACAATAAAATGCATTAAATTAGTTTTATAAGAAACTTGCAATAAAATTTCAATTAACGATTTATGTCCTTCGTGAATTCCGTCAAAAGTACCGACTGTAACCACCGAACCGCGGGAGCAATCAATCTCAGAATTTTCAGTATATACATTCATATTCATAATTTTCAATAAATTAATTATTTTTTACAAAATTGTAAAACTCATCAAGCGTAAATGCATCATCAACTTTATATTCACCAATAGCCGTTCTTCGTAATTCCAACAAATACCCGCCGCAACCTAATTTCTCGCCAAAATCCGAAGCCAATACTCTAATATACGTACCTTTGGAACAGTTAACTTCAAAATGAATAAAGGGTAAATTGATATTTAAATCAAATTTATAAATTTCAATTTCCCGTTCTTTCCTTTCAATATCAACTCCTTTTCTAGCATATTTATAAAGAGCTTTACCGTTAAACTTTACGGCGCTATACATTGGCGGAAACTGTTTAATTTTGCCTAAAAACAATTTTCTCACTTCTTCAATTTTGGATAACTCTAAGTTAGAACAATCTGCACAAAAAACAGGCTCGGTTTCGGAATCAAACGATTTTGTAACATAACCCAACTTAAAAGTACCTGTATATGTTTTAGTTAAGTTTTGAAACGAACTAATTTCTTTAGTTTTTTTACCGGTACAAATTATTAATAAACCGGTTGCCTCCGGATCTAAAGTACCTGCATGTCCAACTTTTTTAACTTTAACAGCTTTTCTAACCTTATAAACAGCGTCAAAAGACGTTTTACCTTTTATTTTATCAATTAAAACTACCGAACCGTTTTCAAAATCAACATCGTTACGGTTGCTCAGTTTGTTTATCATCATTTTCGTGTACTTTTTTCAGCAAGTTTTCAATTTTTTCAACATAATCAATAGTATCGTCAACAAAAAACGATAACTCGGGTATAGCTCTTATATTTTTAATTTTTGCAGCCAATTCGGTTCTAATCATTCCTTTTATAGAATTAACTTTCTCCAAAACTTTTGTCCGGTTTTCTCTTTCATAAACAGAAATATATACTTTGGCATATTTTAAATCCGGACTCATTTTAACTTCGGTAATGGTTACCAACCCCATCACCGGGTCTTTAAGTTTATATAAAAAAATTAAACTTATTTCTTCCTTTATTAGGGCTGCTAACCTATCGGTTCTGTGTTTCATACTTGTTCAAGTTTCTTTTTAGTTTCAATTATTTTATACGATTCTATAATATCGCCTACACGCAAATCGTTATAACTAGCAATATTTAAACCGCATTCATATCCGGCATCAACTTCTTTAACGTCATCCTTCAAACGTTTTAATGACGAAATATCGCCGGTAAATACTTGAATTCCATCTCTAATTACTCGTACTTTATTGGTTCTGTGTAGTTTTCCGTTCTGAACGTAACAACCTGCAATTATTCCTAACTTTGGTAATTTAAATAACTGTCTAACTTCTACGGTTGCGGTTTGTTCTTCCGAAATTACCGGAGCTAATAAACCTTCCAATGCACTTCTAACTTCATTTATTGCATCATAAATAACGTTATATAAACGGATATCTATTTTTTCGGTTTCTGCTAACTTACGTGCATTACTATTTGGTCTTACATGGAAACCTATTATAATAGCCCTAGAAGCGGCAGCTAATAAAACGTCCCCTTCGGTAATTGCACCAACTCCTTTATGAATAACCCTAACAACAACTTCTTTATTTGTTAACTTCATAAACGCATCGGATAATGCTTCAACCGAACCGTCAACATCGCCTTTAACAATTATTGGCAATTCTTTTACACCGCCAATACTAATTTGAGAAGCGATTTCATCCAAAGTAATTAAATGAACTTGTTTTTGGTCTTGTTCGCGTTTTATTTGTTGGCGTTTTAATGCTACTGTTCTTGCTGCTTTTTCGCTTTCAACAACCACAAACGTATCACCTGCCTGAGGTGGTCCTTCGTAACCTAAAACCAATACCGGTGTAGCAGGTCCCGCTTCTTCAACTTTTTCGTTCCTTTCGTCAAACATTGCACGAACTCTTCCGTATTGAATGCCGGCAACAAACGGATCTCCTACTTTCAAAGTCCCTTTTTGAACTAAAATTGTAGCAGTAATACCTCTCCCTTTATCTATTTGCGTTTCAATAATAGCACCGTAAGCCATTCTATCAGGATTGGCGGTTAATTCCATCATTTCTGCTTCAATCAATATCTTTTCTAATAATTGATCGACATTTATTCCTGCTTTTGCCGATAGTTCCACACATTGATATCGTCCGCCCCAATCTTCTACCAATATATTTCTATCAGCAAGTTGCTGGCGAATTTTTTCGGGGTTTGAATTTGGTTTGTCTATTTTATTTATGGCAACAATAATAGGAACATTTGCAGCCATAGCGTGGTTAATTGCTTCAATTGTTTGTGGCATAACTGCATCATCGGCAGCAACAACCAATACAACAATATCGGTAACTCTTGCACCTCTTGCACGCATTGCGGTAAATGCTTCGTGACCAGGTGTATCCAAAAATGTAATTAGCTTACCACTGTCGGTTTTTACTTGGTAAGCACCTATGTGCTGTGTAATACCGCCGCTTTCTCCAAATACAACTCTGGTTTTTCTTATATAATCCAACAAAGATGTTTTACCATGATCTACGTGCCCCATTATTGTTACAACAGGTGGACGCGGTTTTAACGTTTCTTCGGGATCTATTATATCTTCTACATCATTTATGCTAAATTCATCTTCTATTTCAACTTCAAAACCAAACTCATCGGCAACTAAAGTAATAGTTTCAACATCTAATCTTTGATTAATTGATACCATTAAACCTAAGCCTATACATTTTTGAATTACTTCGCTTACTTGTACTTTCATTAAGTTGGCTAATTCGTTAACGGCAACAAACTCGGTAACTTTTATATGAGTTCTATTCCTTTCAATTTGTTCTTCCATTAAACGTTCTTGTATTTCAAGTTTTTCTTTTCGTTTTTTCTTCCTTGCGTTAGCACGGTCAATCATCACATTATCCTCCATGCTTAGCAATGTACGTTTAATGGCTGCTTCAACTTCTTTTTTATCAACTTCTAATTTTTTTATCTTACGTTTTTTCTTAGCTTTAATTTGTTCTTCTACACTAAGTTCAACCCCTTTTTTAAGTTTAACTTTTTTCTTCTTCTTTTTCTTCTTTAAACCTTCAGATTGTTCGGCTTCAATTAGTTTAAGATTCGGATCCATTTTTAAATCTTCGGGAGTTGCATCTCTAATAACAAATTTATTTTCTCTTACAGGTTCCCCCTTTTCTCTTCCTTTATTCGGTCTTTCTTCCCTATTATCTCTTGCCGGTCTTTCCTCTTTGTTATCGCGAACTTGTCTATTATCTTTATTTCTATCTTTATCGCGATGTTGTTGTTCTTTATCTCTATCTTTTTTGGGTTTTCCTAAGTTCATTTTACCCAAAATTGTTAACCCGCGTTTTTTATTTTCTATCTCTATTTCACTTCTCGTTTTATAAACTCCCGCAGGTGTATCTGTTTCTGTTACTACTTCTATTACTTCCGCAACAGTTTCTTCAACACTTGTTGACGCATCTACAACAACCTTTTCTTTAGGTTCTTCTTCAATAATTTCTAATACCGGTTTTTCCAACACTTCTTTAATAGGTTCTTCTTCAATAACCGGTTTTTGTTCTTCTTTTACTTCTTCTATAACCGGTCTGTTTTCTACCGGTTCTTCAACTTTTACTTCTTCAGCAACCGCATTAACCGATTTAGGTTCTTCAAACAACATCGGTTCGTCATCAAAAATAACTTGTTGTTTTTCAACAATATCTTGTTTTAGTTCTTGATATACTTTTTCTACTTGTTCGCTTATAACTGCAACAGGTTTAACGATTTCTTCAACCGCTTCACCGCGTTTTTTGTTAAATTCGCTAACTTTTTGATTATGCTTCTCGGCTTTTTCAATTTCTTTTTTGAACTTAGCCATTATATCATTAATCATTGTTTCGGTTAACGGAGTTTGATATGATTTAATTTCATATCCTTTCTCTTTTAAAAAACTCATTAATGTATCGGTAGATATATTATATTCCGAAGCAAATTTGTATAATCTTATTTTTTCTTTTTTGGGCGTCATTTCTTCCGACATAATCTTTAGTCACCTTGTTATAAACTTTTTAATTTTATTCTTCATCTTCAAACTGATTTTTAATAATCTCTATTATCTCTTTAGCTTTGTCAACCGAAATTTTAATATCTTTAGCTAATTTTTCGGGTGATACAGCCAAAACTTCCAATGCCGTATCGTAACGATGATTAATTAAAGTATCTACCATATCGGATGTTAATTCTTCACGTAAATCAAACAATTCAATATCCTCGTCATATTCATCAAACTGCTTTTGTTCTCGGATAACTTCTATATCGTAACCGGTTAATCTCATTGCCAATCTAATGTTTACACCGCTGCGTCCTACAATTAACGATACTTGATCGCTATCTGCCCAAACCGTACATTTTTTCTTTTTACTATCTATATTAACTTGTTTTAATTTTGCAGGGGCTAATGCTCGCTGTATTAATTGAACAGGGTCATCTGTATGATTAATAACATCAATCTGTTCGTTGTTTAATTCGCGTACTATTGCATGAATTCTTACCCCTTTCATACCAACGCATGCACCAACAGCATCAATTCTCGGGTCTCTGCTTTCTACAGATACTTTTGCTTTTTCTCCGGGTTCCCTTGCAATTTTTTTAATTTCAATTAAACCGTCATAAATTTCGGGAATTTCGATTTCAAATAATCTGCGTAAAAACAAGTTATCGGCACGTGAAATTACTACAACAGGGTTATTATTATTATGCCCTCTTCTAACTTCTTTAACTACCGCACGCAAAGTTGCTCCTTTACGATATTTTTCTTTCGGAATTTGCTCGGTACGAGGTAATAATAATTCGTTTTTATTGTGATTTACAAGAATATCACTTTTATTTACCTGATATATATCGCCAACTACAATTTCGCCAACCATTTCTACATATTCGTTATATATAATATCTTTTTCGATATCGCGTATTCTTTGTGCCAAATTTTGTTTTGCAGTACTTATCAATCTCCTTTCAAAAGATTCCAATCCTATTTTTTCAACAAAATCGTCACCAACTTCAAGCTCGTCTTCGTTACCTTTGGCATTAACTTCATCTATACTTATTTCTGTAGCTATATTTTCCACTTCATCTACAATGGTACGCTCTAAAAATATTTCGATATCTCCTTTATCCATATTAAAAATTACTTCAAAACGAGCATCGGCACCGTATTTCTTTTTAACAAGCATTCCAAATATTTCTTCTATAATACTTGCAAATACGTCTTTATCTATTCCTTTTTCTTTCACCATTAGTGAAAATGCTTCTACAATCTCAAGATTCATTTGTGTTAATCCTCCGATATCAGATTCTTATAATTACTTTAGCTTGATTTATATCGTTAAAATTTAACTTCATTTCTTTACCGTCTTTTTCAAATGTTAAAACTTCTTCTTCAATTAATTTAAGTTTCATTTCTTTTTCTTTAACGGTTTCACTTTCAGTATATTTTACCTTAAAGTATCGGTTAATATGCTTTTTATATTGTATTAAATATTTCAAGTCTCTTTCTAAACCCGGAGACGAAACATCTAATCTATTAACAACATCTATTAAGCCCAAACTTTCTAAACTGTCATTTAAAATGCGACTTAACTTGGCACAATCATCAACCGTAATACCTGCCTCGTTATCAATATAAACCTCGATAACTTTGCCCCCTTTTCGGTTTAATATTGCCAAGTCTATTAATAAATAGCCGTTTTCTTCGACTAAATTACGTAAACTTTGCTCTAATTTGTTTTTTTCAATATCCATATACAAAAAACGCCCTTTAAAGGGCGAAATAGGAAAAAATTTAAGAATTAAATGTAAGTTTTTTTTTGTTTATTTGCAAATTATTTTTAAGTATTTTTTATAGTACATATAATTAAGTATAATTGAGTTGTAAATAGTGATTATTTAACACTCAACACTACTTTAAGAACCAGTAATGACAGGAGGAAAGAAGGAAAAACAGGAGAAAAGACCCGTAGAGTCGAAAGTATTGTAAAAATAGAATAACCCCCAAACATACAATTCTTTTTCCTGTCTTTCCGTTTTTTCTTGCACTTCTTGGTTCAAAAATCAATCTAAAGATGGCATTTTGCAATTGTAAAAATCAATTACATTCTATATAATTTATTTAACATTCAACACTCAACACTACTTTTTGAACCAAGAAAGATAGGAGAAAAGAAGGAAAAAC
>DAINPX010000037.1:0-13650 GCA_036743235.1 Melioribacteraceae bacterium | reverse complement strand
GAAAAAAAGCACGTGAACTTATTGAAAAAAATGTTAAAACAGAAACTTTATATAAAATTACTAATGCTATTACTTCTTCAAATAATTTAAAAGAGTTTTATATTTTTGTTCATGATACAGTTAACGAAATTATTAATGCAAAAAACTTTTATATAGCGGTATTTGATTACGAAAATCTAACCGTAACTTTCCCTTATTATATTGATGAAATAGAAACAGATTCTAAAGTTAGAGAATATGAGGCTCAAAAATTTGGTAGAGGTATTACCGATTATTTAATTAGAAAAGGTGAGTTGTTACTGCTTGATGAACAAGAAATATTACATCTTGCTAAAATTGGAGAAATTGATATTATTGGTACTATCCCAAAACAATGGCTTGGTGTTCCATTAATTGCCCCTGACGGTAAAACAATAGGTGCTTTAGTTGTTCAGGTCTATTTTGAAGATATTAAGTTTGGAGAAAAAGATAAAGAGTTATTATCTTTTGTTTCTTCTCAAATAGCTATTGCTGTAGATTTAAAAAAGAATCAACAAAAAATATATGAAAGCGAAGAACGTTTTAGAATGCTTGCTGAAAATGTTCCCGGAATAATTTATTTAAGTAAAAATGATAAAAATTATTCGATTATATACTTAAACGATCAATTTACTAATATTACCGGGTACGAAAAAGATTTGTTTATTGAACACAAAATGACTTTTAATGATATAGTGTTACCCGAAGACGGTTTAAAAAATAAAGTTGAAGTAGATAAAGCAATTGAAGAAGGACGTTCTTATCATTTTAAGTATAGAATTAAGCATAAAAACGGGAATATATTATGGCTTGAAGAATATGGATCTGCTATTATTGTTGAAGGTAAAAATGATATGTTGTTTGAAGGATTTATTCTTGATGTTACAGAACGAATATTTGATGAACAGAAATTAATATTGGCAAAAGAACAAGCTGAAAAGTCGGATAAACTTAAATCTGAGTTTTTAGCACAAATGTCTCATGAAATAAGAACTCCCATTAATACAATATTAAGCTTTTCTTCTTTATTAAGGGATGAATTGGAAGATAAAATTGATGAGGAACTTAAATCGTGTTTTAGTTCTATGAGTAGTGCCGGAAGAAGAATTATAAGGACAATTGACTTAATACTTAATATGTCTGAAGTACAGGCAGGTATATATGATTATGTATCAAAATATGTAAATGTTTCAACTGATTTGCTTGACCCGGTTAGAAACGAGCTTATATATGTTGCAATTGAAAAGGGGTTGGAATTTAAAGTTAATATACTTACAGATGATCTTTTTATATGGGCTGATGAATACACAGTTGGGCAAATTATAAATAATTTGGTTGATAACGCGATAAAATATACAGAAAAAGGGAAGGTCGAAATAAATATTTATCGCAATATTGAAGGTAAATTGGTTATTGAAGTTAAAGATACCGGAATCGGAATTTCGATTGATTATTTCTCTTCATTGTTTACACCTTTTTCGCAAGAAGAACAGGGATATACAAGAAAATTTGAAGGAAACGGTTTGGGGTTAGCTCTTGTAAAAAAATATTGTGAACTAAATAATGCCGATATTGAAGTTGAAAGCGAAAAAGGAATCGGATCTATTTTTAGAGTAATTTTTTCTTAATTATTTTTCGACTGATTTGAAGTACAATACGACATTTTGGGCGAGTATGAAATTGCTAAAAGAATAAATTTGTATAAATTTTAATCACATTTTCCTTCGTTTTACCATATTTTTGTAATTTTTTTATTAATAAACCATAAAAAATAATAAACATTTTCGGTATAAAAATTGTTATATAAAATGAAATAATTATTTGCGAGTATATGAATGAAAAGAAATATTAAATATTTTGTGATTTTGTTTTTTATTGTTTTAGGAATTATTAATGCTCAGGAGTATAAAACCGGCAATGTTAACCCCATTAATGGAAAAATTAGCGGTTACTTATTTGATGCTAACACAAGTTTACCGATAGAATATGGTAATATTGCAGTCTTCTCTTTAAAAGATTCTTCGTTAATAACCGGTACAGTAAGTTCAAAGTCAGGTTTTTTTGAAATCGAAAATTTAAAATCCGGAAGATACTTTTGTAAAGCAAGTTTTATTGGATATGAAAGTAAAATAATAAATGATTTAATTATTACTCCCAAAAGTATTGAAATTGAACTTGGAGAAATTAAACTAAGCCAAAAATCAATTGCTATGAGTGAAGTTGAAGTATCCGGTCAAAAAGAAATGTACACATATAATATTGAAAAAAAAGTTATTAATGTTGATAAAATGCTTACTAGTGTTGGGGGTACCGCTGTTGATATTTTACAAAACATTCCTTCGGTTAATGTAGATGCAGATGGAACTGTAAGTTTGCGCGGAAATACTAATTTAACAATTTTAATAGACGGTAAGCCAAACGGTATGGTTGCAGTTAGTCCCGAAGACGCATTGGCTCAAATTCCTGCCAGTGCTATTGAGTCTGTTGAATTAGTAACAAATCCCTCAGCAAAATACGATCCGGAAGGAACAGGAGGAATAATTAACATAATTTTAAAAAAGAATATTGCTACAGGTTTTAACGGCTCAATTAGTGCAAATGCGGGTACAAGAGATAAATATAACGGCTCATTAAACTTAAATTACAGAGTGAACGGATTTAACTTTTTTGGTTCTTTTGATAGACGCAGTAATTATTCTACCGATGTTGCAACAACAAAAAGAACAAGTGCTGTATTATTAGAACAAAATTCATCCGGTACAGGAGCTAGAGGGGGTAGCAGTATTAATACGGGATTTGATTATTTTATAAATAATTATAATACTCTTACGTTCAGTTTTCAAAAAAGAAGTTTTGGCGGTAATAATGTATCCAATCAACAAAGTTTGCAATATCCAATAGACCAATCATATTTTGATTCATTTTCTCGTAACAGTAATTCATCTAGAGAGATGAATTCCAATAATTATGCAATAAGTTATAAAAAAACTTATGATGAAAAGCAGAGAGAATTTACTATTGATTTAAACTTTTCCAAAAACAATATGGAAGCAAGTTCGCTTATCGAACAAATTAATTTTAATACAGTAAAACAAACAAAAACAGAGTCCAAAAACAAAAATAATCAATATAGAGGAGCAATTAATTATATACATCCTTTTAGTAAATTTAGTAAATTAGAGCTTGGAGCGGAAGCAAATTACAGAAATCCGAATATGCACTTCAACTATTTAAATTATACAAATAGCGGAATAGTGGAAGATTTGGAGAAAAGAAATTATTTTGATTATAAACTTCAAACCTATGCTTTATATGCAACTTATAGTTCTGCACTATTTGAAGGGTTTGCATATCAGTTAGCATTAAGGGGAGAACAAGCATATACAAAATCTACAAGCGAACTAACCGGTTATAGTTATAGTAACAATTATTTTAGTTTATATCCTTCATTACATTTGTCTTATCAACCTTCTTTAATGCATGAAATTCAATTTAGTTATAGTAGAAGAGTAGATAGACCATCTAATAGACAATTAAATCCATTTGTTGATTATTCGGATTCCTTAAACATTTCGTACGGTAATCCGTTCTTAAAACCTCAGTATATAAATTCTTATGAAATTAGTTATGGATTGTTTTTAGGTAAAACAAGTTTAACTACCAGCTTCTTTGTAAAAAATACTAATGATGTGATTTCTTCTTTTAGCCGACTTGGAGATGATGGTATTAATAGAACTACTTTTGAAAATATTGCAAAAAGTACATCTTACGGAACAGAGTTTATTGCAATGCAGCCCGTTTTTGCTTGGTGGAGATTAAATGCAAATGTTTCGGTATTTAAATATACTTTTGAAAATAATGGTACAAATGTTTCGGCTTATGATAATTTTAGTTGGTCTGCAAAACTAAATAATAGTTTTTCTTTGGGGTATGATATTCAATTACAACTAATGTTAAATTATAACTCACCATCGGTTGCTGTTAGCAGCGGTTGGGGAGGTAACTCGGTAAATTCTCAAACAAAACTTGATGCAGTTTATTTTGCCGATTTAGCTATAAAAAAAGATTTTATGGATGGAAATCTTTCTGTTCTTTTAAGAGTTTCTGATATTTTTAATTCAAGAAGATTTAATTCTACAGTTGACGGGTTTAATTTTATTTCGGAAAGTAGTAGAAGCAGCGATAGCCGAAATATATTCTTAGGCATTTCTTATAGATTAAATATGGGAAAAATTAAAGAAAGAGAAAAACCTCAGTTTAATGAAAATGATGATTTCTAAAATTAAAGAGTTTAAATTAAAAAAACCGGCTTTGCAAGTCGGTTTTTTTTATATTGAATAGTGATGAATATATTTATAATTTTTACTATCTTTACGTTCCAAAAAAAATAAGGTTTATGGAAAAAGAATTTATTAAAAATTGGATATCAAAAAACTCAAAATTATTTAACAAAGTATTCCCTGATGATTTTTTAACTGTTGAAAACACTTCAGAATTAGTTATGCCGGGTAAACAGCTTGTAATGGGGGATTTGTTTTTTGGTTTTTATCAGGTATGCAGTGCGGATGGTGAAGAATATTTTAATGAAGAAGAAGTTTATAAAGCAAAATATATTGTATATTCAAGTAAACAAAAACAAGAGATTGTTAAAATACCTAATGATATTGTTGATGTTACTTTAGTTGTAAAAAAATATGAAAAATATTTAGATGGTATTATAATTAAAATTAAACAAGATATAAATAAATCGCAATTAAAAATTAAAGAAGACGAAGCAGTAAGGCAAATATTTAATATAATTAATTTAATTAGGTTTTAGGAGATAAAACTTGGCAGATTTAAACCCTCGTATTGTTGATTATATCTCTCATCACTTTGGAGATGAGTACTTAAGATTGTTTAAAGAGTTTATACAAATAAATTATTTTCCGTATATCCGAATACCTAATAGGTTTAAACATTTAAATGTTGAAGAAAAATTAAAAAAATATCATATTAAATTAGAAGCAGTAGATAATGTTCCCGGAGCTTTTATTATAAAAGACGGCATCCATAATATAGGGAAAACTTTAGAATTTACGGTTGGTAAATATTATATTCAAAGTCTTTCCTCAATGATTCCTCCAATTGTTATGAATCCAAAGCAAGATGAAGTAATATTAGATTTATGTGCATCTCCGGGATCTAAAACAAGTCAAATTTCCGATTATATGGGATATCGAGGAACTTTATATGCAAACGAAAGTAATTTGGATAGAACTAAAAGTTTGGTGCATAACTTAGATAGGATGGGTTTATCTAATCTTGGCGTTATTATGCAAAAAGGACAACTTCTAAGCAAATATTTTGATAGTAAATTTGATAAAATTTTAGTTGATGCACCTTGCAGTGCTTTAGGAATTGTACAAAAAAAAGGAGAAGTTGGCGTTCGTTGGTCATTAACCGAGGCAGAAAGAATAGCCGAAATACAATTTAAGTTATTGGTTTCTGCAATTAAAATGGCAAAAGTAGGTGGTGAAATATTTTATTCCACTTGTACTTTAACTTTGGAAGAAAATGAAGTAATGTTAAACAGGATATTAAAAAATTATCCAGTAGAACTTGGTGATATTACATTGCCTGTTAAGTCTGTACCCGGGTTTACTACGTTTAATGGAGAAAAACTTCATCCCAGTATATCAAAATCGCATAGAATTATTCCCTGGGAAATTACCAGTGAAGGTTTTTTTATTGCAAAATTAATTAAAACCGGAGAAACCGAAAAAAATACACCGGCAGTATTACGAGAAGAAAGATTTGAGATCTATCCTTATAATCATCATGTGGTTAAACATTATTTAGGCGGTTTGGCTAAGCATTACGGAGTAAAACCCGAAGTTTTTGAAAACTTTAGGTTCTTATTAAAAGGAATGGACATATATATAATTGATTCACTTTGGGAAGCCGAAAATTTATCAGTATTCGAGCGAGTCGGATTAAAGCTTGGAAGCATAGATAAACGAAATAAACCACATTTACATAGTATTGCAGCTAGAATATTAGATGAACAAATTACCGAAAATATTATTGTTCTTGAGGAAAAAGAAGACTTAAAAACTTACTTTAGCGGGGGTACGATAAAACGTATTTTTAAACCCTATGGACATGTAGTTGTAAAATATGAAGAATATATTATTGGAACTGCCTTGGCATTACCGGAAGGTTTAAAAAGTCAATTTCCTCGTTCGTTAAGAACACATCAGGTTGCTTTTAAAGACTATAATTACATGGATGATTTTAATTAAAGTTATTGTTTTCCCAAGTTTTTTTACCAATACTTATTATTGGTAATATGAAAAACAATAACCAACTAAACCATAATGGTGAAAATTCTTCTTTAGTTATGGGTTGAATAAAATATATTGCCCAAAATATCGAAAATACCAATAAAATAAAACAGGGGATTATTAGATAATAATATTTTGTTTGCGGAAATTTCCATGGGGCAAATTTAATAATGCAAATTAATGAAAGTAATGAGATAAATATCCCTATTAAACTTGCCAAAAAATGCAAATTAATAATAAAATAAATTGTAAAACCGTAAATCCAACTGAATGAACCAAACCAACCCAAAATCCAGCTAAGTTTAATAAGTTTACTTTTCAACATAAAAAATCCCCTAAAAACTATTATAATTATAATAAATTTAGGGGTAAAATTCAAGAACACAGCAGAGCCATCTGCCGGAATCGAACCGGCGACCTGCTCATTACGAATGAGCTGCTCTACCGACTAAGCTAAGATGGCTTGACAAAATCTAAAAAAAAGTTATCTTAATTTCTTTTTGTGTCTGTTCTTTCTTAGTCTTTTTTTTCTCTTGTGAGTAGCCATTTTATGTCTTTTACGTTTTTTACCACAAGGCATAATCTATCTCCTATTTAGAATTTAATAATTGTTTAGCTTTATTTCCGACCTCATTATTTGGATTAAGATTAATCGCTTTTTTCCAATAATAGTCTGCTTTTTCTTTGTTACCTGCACTAAAGTTTACTATGCCTAAATTTAAGCATGCTATTTGATGATTAGGATCGATTTCCAATCCCTTTTCCATATTTATAATTGCATTATCAAAGTCATTTAAGTTAAAATAACACACTCCCATATCTATCCATACATCTGCCGATTTGGGGTTGCTTTTTAGATATAATGTGTAATATTCAATGGCTTTATTAAAAAAACGGTTATCATTTAATAAATGACCCAATTGTAACATTATTTCAAAATTGTTAGGATTATTTTTTAGTTGTTCTTCCAAATCCTTAATTTTTGAAAGTGTTGACATATCTGCTGTAGCGTGTGGGTTGCCACTGTTTTTTGTTTTATCATTTAAGTTAATATTATCGGCTATCTTTGGTGTATCAAAAATACCGGATGAAATTAAAATAAATAAACCTATAACCAATAAAAAAAGAACGAAATAAAAAATTTTAATACTACTTAGCTTTTTTGTTGAAAGAGCGTTTTTATTATACTTTACGTCTTTATCAATTGACATTAAGCATCTTCGTCTTTCTGTAATTTTTGATTACCGTTGTTAACTTGATCTTTAAATTCACGAGAAAATTTAAAAACCGGAACAAAATGGTCATCTACTTTAACAGTTTCGCCGGTGCGTGGGTTACGAGCAATTCTACCGTTTTTCTTTTTAACTTTAAAACTTCCAAATCCTCTAATTTCTATTCTATTCCCATTGCTCAAAGCTTCAATAACGGTATCCATAAATCCTTCAATTACGGCTTCTGTTTCTATTCTTGTTAAGCCGGTTCCATTTGCTACTTGTTCTACAATTTCAGCTTTGGTCATTCTAAAACCTTATTTTATTAAACGTAAATCATTAATATATATAATTTTATAAAAAATTACAAGACTAAATTGTAATTCTAAATCCATTTTTTTATTTTTTTTTGATATAGCTTACAAATGTAAAAAAAAATTTATTTAAATGTAATATTTTTTTTAATTTTATACATTTATTTTAAATTATTTCGGATTTTATGTATAAGTTCTTCTTCTTTTTGGTATTAACCGTAAATATATTTGCTCAAAACGGAATAATTACAAGTTATTACGGAAAAGGAAAAATTAGATATGAGATGTCCTATGTAAATAATGTATTGGAAGGGACTTCTTATTGGTATTACGAAAATGGCAATCTATTGTCAGAAAAGACTTATGATAACGGAAAATTACATGGATGGCAACGCAATTATTTTGAAACCGGATTACTAAAAGATGAAATATATTTTAATAATGGTTTACGAGACGGTTTATATAAAGAGTATTTTGAAAACGGAGGCTTAAAAGAAGTTAAAAATTATGAGCAGGGAAAACTTATAAAAACTATTCAAATCTCTTTTGACGAAAACTATCAAGCACCAATTGAAGCTTATAAAAAAGGGAATAGGCAAATTCAAAAAGAATTAAAAGAAGAACGTTTTATCTGTACAATTGATATATGCCCTGTTCCTATTGGAGGAATGCAAGCTATTCAAGATAATGTTGTTTATCCAGAGCATGCAAAATTATACGGCTTAGAAGGGATTGTTGTTTTAATTGCTACTATAAATACAGAGGGAAATGCTGTTGACTTTAAAGTTGTTAGCGGAATAGGTTTAGGATGTGATGAAGCTGCAATTGACGCAGTTAAAAAAACTCGCTTTATACCGGGAACGGATAAGGGGAATGTTGTTAAAGCAGATGTAACTATTAAAGTAGAATTTAGATTAAGTGAAAAATCTATTTTATCAATAGCAAAAAAAGATGAAAAAGAAATTAAAAACGAGCTAAATAATTTAATTATTGTTGATAATCAAATTAATAAAAGTGAGGAAGAAAAAATTAAAGTTGCTGAAAATGTTGTAGCAACATTAAATACTAATGTGCCCAATAATAAAAATGCTGATGAAACCGATACTTCAATAACCTATATTAAAAGTAGGGTTGAGTGTGAAGTTACAAATTGTCCTATACCTGTAGGCGGTTGGGGAAAAATTATTGAACATTTAGTTATACCTAAAACTGTTAAAAGATTAAAATTATCAGGTGATATTATTGTTTTAGCTACGGTTGATGAATATGGTAATGTAAGAGATACAAAAGTATTGCAGAAATTAGGACACGGAGCAGATGAAGCCGTAGAGGTTGCAATATTGGATACTCATTTTATCCCGGGAGAATTAAACGGTCAAAAAATAAGATGTGACGTTAAAATAACTGTACCAATACGAGAAAACAAATAGTTATAAATTAGTTAATATTTCTTCAAACTCTTTTTCTAAAGCTTTCCCTTTATTAATTCCATACCACAAATGCAATTTTTGAACATATTCATCTTTTTGCAATCCTTCTTCTTTTAAACTATTTAATAATAATTCGGCTTCTTTTGGGCGAGGACCCCATATAAATAATTCATTACCAATTTGATCAAAAGCAATTACTTTGGGTATGCTTCTTGATTTACCGTTTGTTAAATAATTATCCATTATATCCAAATTTTTATCTCTTTCCAAAATTCGAAGATCTATATTTTTATTTAGTTCGGCAAATTTATTTATATAAGGTAAATTTTGGGCACTATCTCCACACCAATCTTCGGTTAAAACCATCCATAGCTGGTATTTTTCAATTTTATTAATTAATTTTTCTATTGTGTCGGAAACTTTATACGTTTTATTAATTCTTATCATTCTTTGATAATTTAATTTTGTATAATTAAAAAAATATAACTGTTCTTCATCTAATAAATTAATATTGGTTTCATCTAATTTTTGTTTGGTCAATTCAACAAATTGTAAATAATTTAAGCCGTTGTGCGGAATTTGTTTATTAAAAAAATCTTTCATATTTCCTCTTTTTATTTTTTAACGTAATTATGCTAAAAAAAATTCCTAATTTATTAATATATTTAAAGTTTAAATTAAAGAAAAATTAGGAGACTTAATGAATAAAGGCGTAATTTTTGATCTTGATGGTGTATTGGTTACTACAGACGAATATCATTATAAAAGTTGGGTAAAAATTTCAGAAGAAGAAGGAATTCCGTTTTCTTGGGAGATGAATAATAATTTTAGAGGTGTTGGCAGAATGGAGTGTGTGGATATTTTATTATCTCATTCCAATAAAAAATATTCCAAAGAAGAGAAGGAAGAAATTGCAAAAAGAAAGAATGAATATTTTGCAAAGTCGTTAGAAGAAATTGACGAATCTGTTATAATGCCCGGAACTATCGATAGATTGAAAGAACTTAAAGAATTGGGAATAAAAATTGGTGTGGGAAGTAATAGCCGTAATGCGAAAACAATTATTAAAAAAGTAAATTTAGATAAATATTTGGATATTATTACAGATGGTTATGATATTAAAAACTCTAAACCTGATCCGGAAGTTTTTTTATTAACCGCAAAAAGATTAGGTTTGCATAATTATGAATGTATAGTTGTTGAAGATGCCGTTGCCGGTGTTGAAGCGGCACATGCGGCAGGTATGAAGGCTTTAGGTATTGGTAGTGCAGATAGACTAACAAAAGCTGAAAAAGTTATAAAAAATTTAAGCGAAATTACAACTGAAGAGATGATAAAACTATGAAAGCTAAAATGTTTTTTGCGTTATTGTTTTTGTTTAATGTATTAGGAGTGGATATGTTTGCCCAAGATGAAGAAATATTAAAATCTTTTGAAAATAGTTCGGGAATATCAATAGGAGTATTTAATGAAGGAAAAATTATCTATTATGCAAGCAGTGGATTTGCCGACATAGAAAAGAAAATTACTATTAATGATTCGACAAATTTTAGATTGGCATCTTTTTCCAAACAATTTACCGCAATGTGTATTATGATATTACGAGATGAAGGAAAAATTGATTTAAAAAGTTCGCTTTGTGATATTTATTCTAATTTTCCTGAATACGGCAAAAAAATAACTATAAAACATTTGCTTACACATACAAGCGGGTTAATTGATTATGAGGACTTATTAACCGATGAGAACTATCAAGTATTAGATAATGATGTATTAAATATTATGATGGATATAGATTCAACTTATTTTGAACCCGGTACAAATTACAGATACAGCAATACAGCTTATGCCTTACTTGCAATGATAGTTGAAAAAATTTCCGGATTAAAATATTCTGATTTTTTAAGAAAAAGAATATTTTTGCCGGTTGGTATGACTAATTCGGTTGCCTTCAGAAAAGGAGAAAATGAAATATTGAACAGAGCTTTTGGTTATGCTACAGAAAACGGAAATATTGTTTATTCCGACCAAAGTAATACAAGTGCGGTTTGGGGTGATGGAGGAATTTATTCATCGGTAAAAGATATATTAATGTGGGATAATATATTATATTCCGAAAAATTAATTTCTAAATCTACATTGGATGAAATATACACCGGTTATGTAAAAACTGACAGAGAAAACACCGATTATGGATTTGGATGGTATATTGATAATTATAAAGGAATAAAAAGATATTACCATACAGGAGAAACATGCGGTTTTAGAACGGTTTTTCAACGTTATCCCGATAAACACATTTCTATTGTTGTTTTGGCAAATAATCGAGATACCGAGGTTATGACAATTGCAAATAAAATAATTGAAAAATATTTAACTAATTAGGGGAATATATGGCAGTAGAACCGAATAAAATAATTTACTCTATGATTGGAGTAAGTAAATATTACGATAAAAAACCAATCTTAAAGGATATTTACTTAAGCTATTTTTATGGTGCAAAAATTGGGGTATTGGGTTTAAACGGAGCCGGTAAAAGTTCGTTGTTAAAAATATTAGCCGGTGTTGATAAAGATTTTAACGGTGAAACCGTTGTTGCTCCGGGTTTTACAATTGGTTATTTAGAGCAAGAACCAAAATTAGATGAAACAAAAACAGTAAGAGAAGTAGTTGAAGAAGCCGTTCAAGAAACGGTAGATTTATTAAGAGAATATGACGAAATTAATGCCGCTTTTGCAAATCCTATGGATGATGACGAAATGACGGAATTGTTGGAAAGACAGGGGATTGTGCAAGAAAAATTGGATAATGCAGATGCATGGGAGTTGGATAGCAAACTTGAAATGGCTATGAATGCTTTAAGATGTCCTTCGGGAGAAACACCTATTAAAGTACTTTCAGGCGGAGAAAAACGCCGAGTTGCATTATGCAGATTGCTTTTAATAAAACCGGATATCTTATTATTAGACGAGCCGACAAACCACTTGGATGCAGAAACTGTTGCTTGGTTAGAGCACCATTTAAAAACTTACCCGGGTACAGTAATAGCAGTAACACATGATAGGTATTTTTTAGATAATGTTGCTGGTTGGATTTTGGAATTGGATAGAGGCCAAGGTATTCCGTATAAAGGCAATTATTCATCTTGGTTGGAACAAAAGAAGACACGTTTGTTAATGGAAGAAAAAAGAGAGACGGCACGTCAAAAAACATTGGAAAGAGAACTTGAATGGATTAGTATGTCTCCTAAAGGAAGGCACGCAAAATCAAAAGCACGTATTACTTCTTACGAAAATTTATTAAAAACCGAGATAGAAAAACAAGAAAAAGAACTTGAATTATATATTCCTGCCGGACCAAGACTTGGTAATGTAGTAATTGAGTTTGATAACGTAAGTAAAGCTTTTGATGATAAATTATTAATTGAAAATTTAAGCTTTTCAGTTCCTCCGGGTAGTATTGTAGGAATAATAGGAGCAAACGGTGCAGGTAAAACAACTATGTTTAATATGATTACCGCAAAAGAAACACCTACATCAGGCAATATTAAAATAGGTGAAACGGTTAAATTGGCTTATGTTGATCAATCACGTCAAATATTAGACCCAAATAAAACAATTTGGGAAATGGTTTCTAACGGTGATGATAATATTTACTTCGGAAATAAAGCGGTTAATTCACGTGCATATGTTTCAAAGTTTAATTTTACAGGTGCAGACCAACAAAAATACTTGGGAACATTATCGGGCGGCGAAAGAAATAGAGTACATTTGGCTATGATGTTAAAAGAGGGTGCCAATGTTTTATTACTTGACGAACCCACAAACGATTTGGATGTTAACACAATGCGTGCATTAGAAGAAGCCTTGGAAAATTTTGCAGGTTGTGTTTTAATAATTAGCCACGATAGGTGGTTTTTAGACAGAATTGCTACCCATATATTGGCTTTTGAGGGGGATAGCAAAGCTGTTTGGTTTGACGGAAACTTTACCGAATACGAAGCAAATAAAAGAGAAAGACTTGGTGCCGCTGCCGAAATACCTCAAAGAATTAAATATAGGCAACTAACAAGATAAAATTTTAAAATTTATTTTTTCATAACCAAGATGAATAGGATATTTAATGGATATTGGTGTATCCTGTTCATCTTGTATTATTCCCATAAATCTTGGTTTAAAAGCAATGATAAGTGTTAAATGTTGAATGTTAAATATTTTTATTTGGTAGATGAATAAAAAAATAAGATTTTTTTTAGACTCGGAGAGTCGATATTATAACCGAAGTAAAACGCTGCATCAAGCCCTGTAGGGGCGACATTATAATTAGAAGCTTATTTAGCCACCTACGTGTT
>DAINPX010000036.1:0-13726 GCA_036743235.1 Melioribacteraceae bacterium | reverse complement strand
CTGGCGGCGGCTCACTCAATTCATAACGGACTATCTGCATTAAAAGAAACACATAAATATTTACATGGTGAAAAAGTTGCATTTGGCACTTTGGCAGGGTTACATTTAACGGATGTAGAACCCAAATTAATTGATGAAGTATATACTTTTTGTTATAAAATAGGGTTACCCATAACTTTAAATGAAATTGGTTTAAGTAATGTAACTATGGAAGACTTACTTAAAGTAGCTGCTAAAACTTGTGCACCCGGCGAAAGTATTTATCATGAGGTAGGAGAAATAACACCCGAAAAAGTATTGAGTGCTTTAATTGTTGCCGATAAAGTGGGAAGAAAGTATCATAATTAAGTTAATAAAAAAATGTTGTATCAAAAGTGATTTTAAAGCTATTTATTATACTTTCTTGAAAAAATAAACCATCTTAATATTACCCGTTTTATCATAGGGTTTTATTCTTACTAACTAAAGATAGTGGTAATTGATAAAACACTTATTTTTAATAGTCATTGTTTTATCCTCATTTCAATTATCACTATTTTAAATAGTGGTTAAAAATATTTTACGTGAACATTCTAATTTAATAGTTTACTAATCTAATAATAATTTTAATTAGTTGTTGTTTTAATACAGTCCCATTACATATTAGTAAATTTATCTCATCAATATCATCTTTTTTGTTTCGCTAAAATTTCCGGCTTGCAACTTGTAAAAATAAACCCCGCTACCTAAATTTGTTGCATCAAAAGTTTTTGTATAATTCCCCGCATTTAACTCTTCGTTAATCAAAGTTATAACTTCTTTACCCAAAATATCAAAAACTTTAAAAGTTACATAACACAATTTAGGAATTGAAAAGCTGATATTTGTAGTTGGGTTAAAGGGGTTTGGGAAGTTTTGATTTAAAGTACAATAATTGGGCAAATTGTTTGGATCGTTTTCAACGCTAGTGTACTCATCGGTAATTTGAACCAAATCAAGAAAAAAAGCATCTCCATAATTAACATTATCACTTAAAACTTCTTGAAAAGCAAGGTATAAATTACTATCTTTGTAAGGGTTCAAATCAATTACGTATTTATTCCAACCGCTATCTGAAGCAGCAAAACCTAATGTGCGTAAGTTTGTAAATGAAGTGGGTTGGTTATCTGTTGTGGAGATGTTTATTTTTAGAGTGTCGATATAGAAATTCGATAATTTTCTTAACCAAAAAATTAACACGGAATTAGGTAAAATATTTGTAATTTGAGGAGTAATTAACCACTGATCGTTTTTAAAAGCTCCGTCTCCGGTATTATATGTACAAAAAGCCATCTTATTCCCTCCCATACTATCCGGTGTTGGTATTATGGTTCCTATTGTCCAACCGGGGACCGGATAAGTTCCTGTAGTTTGCTGGGCCCAACCTGTTCCACCTTCCAAGTCAAGATTTATCCATCCCGCCGGAGGAAATTCTCCTTCAAAGGATTCATAAAGATATGACTGAAGACTCATTTTTTCAAAATCATTAATTTTAGCTACAGATTGTTTTGTGGACGTGCTTTTTATGTCTCTTACCTGAGCTGCTAAGTTTAATGTGCAAACTATAAAAATAATTAAATAATTTACTTTGTTAGTTAGGGGTTTCATAAAGATTCCATCCTTAATATTAAATGTTCAATGTTAAATTAACTATATATTGTTTTATTTCCAAATAACGGGTAATATTTTGTGACTTAAATCACTTGCCGATAAACCAAACATAATTAAACCAAATTTAGACTATTCTTAACAAAACCTTAATGCAACAAAAATTAAATTAAAACGACTTAATAAGTAATAAATATTAAACTTATTATGCGCTATTTAACATACAATTTACAAAAAGAAATTACCGGTATTAACTATTACGAAACTATAAAATTATTTGTTGATGAATTATTATATAGTTTACCTAATAATATTAAAAAAATATTAGGGGATTATAAACTATATTTAACAAAAAATAATATTGAAGATATTAGAAGTGATTACGAATATATATATGATTTGATGTTTGTGGGCGTGTCCGTTAAATTATACTATCCCCATGCGTTAAAAATTAATAAAATAAAAGCTTTTATTTTTAATAATTTAATAAAACTTAGAAAAGTTAATAGTTTTTCAAAAGAAATTAGCGATATAGTTAGGGGAATTTTAGCAACTTATTATTTAAGCGAAAAATCCGAAGAGACAAACTTTGATAATAATTATATTGATTTGGAATTGTTGAATTTATGGTTAGAATCAACAAACGAATTTAAGGAAGAAGTTAAAAGATCTAATTTATTTTATTACTATATTCAAACAAAACAATTTGAAGAACAAAATAAAATAATAGAGCAAATTATTGTTTTGGCAGATAGTTTTATTGAAAATGCAAAAAACAAATTATCGGAATTTACAAAAAACGTTACTAAGTTTATTGAAGAATATTTGGACGAATATAAATGGAAAGAAGATTATATATTTTGCGGTAGAAAAGAAGCCGAATATCATTTAAGTATGGTTGGTGCGGAATTACTTAACCGTGCTTTTAAAGAAAAATACAAACTAACCAAAAAACGCGCATTATTATTACCTGCATGTATGAAAGAAAAACCGGCTGAGTTATGTAAGGCTAAAAAAATGGGGTTGGATTATTTATGTACGGGATGTTCAAATACCTGCAATATTAATAAAATAAAAGAACAAATAAAAAAATATAATTGCGAAACATTTATAATTCCTCATTCTTCCGATTTTTCTAATTGGTTGAAAAAGTGGGAAAATACAGTTGAAATAGGAGTTATTGGTGTTGCCTGTCCTTTAAATTTAATGCAGGGCGGTTTGGAATTGCGTGCCTTAAATATCCCTTCACAATGTGTATTGTTGGATTATTGCGGTTGTAAAAATCATTGGTCAGAGAAAGGCTTTCCTACAAGCATTAATAAAATTGAATTATTTAAAGTAATAAAACAAGACTAATAGATTGAGTATAAAAAACGAAATATTTAATTTAGAAAAATTGTTGCTTGATAATACTGTTAGAGTTAACCCAAACCGGGTTAGTGAAATTTTAAGTGATAATTTTTTTGAATATGGCAGCAGTGGCAAAATATATTATTATAAACCGGGTGATGTTTTTAATCCGTTAAAAAATGAAATTGATATTATTGATTTTGAAATAAAAGAATTATCCCCTAATATATTTTTAGCTACTTATAAAACAGTTGAAAATGTTAATAACAAAATAATTTCAAATAGTTTAAGAAGTTCTATCTGGAAAAAAGAAACTGTGCGGTATAAAATAGTGTTTCATCAAGGTACAAAAATTTAATTACAAGCTGAAATTAACTTCTTTTTTTATGCCGAGTTTTCTCATTTTACTACCCAAAGTTTTACCGTTTATTCCCAGTAGTTCCGATGCACTGTTTTTGCCTGTTATTTTCCCTTTTGCTTGTTTTAATGCTAAAATTATATGTTGTTTTTCCAATTCAGTTAGGGTAACAAATTCTTCGGTTTCGGTTAATTGTAAAGTTAAATTTCCTTTAAAGTAATTTTCAAAAACAAGATATTCACCTTGCGATATAATGATAGCTCTTTCAATTAAGTGTTCCAATTCCCTAATATTTCCGGGCCAATCGTAATTAATCAATAATTCCATATCCGCTTTTTTTATCGATTGAATTCCTTTCCCAATTCGTTTAGAATAGATATTGGTAAAATGTTTTATTAATGCAGGAATGTCTTCTTTTCTATCTCGTAAAGGTGGCACTATTATAGGAAACACGTTTAATCGGAAAAATAAATCGGAACGGAATTTACCCGTTGTTATTTCGTTTTCCAAATTTCTGTTTGTTGCGGCAATTATTCTTACATCGCTAAAAATGGTGTTTTTACCGCCTATTCTTTCAAACGATTTTGTTTGAAGAACTCGCAATAATTTGGATTGCAGTTCGATAGGTAGTTCTCCAATTTCGTCCAAAAATATAGTCCCTCCGTCTGCAATTTCAAATTTACCGATTTTCTTTTCTATAGCTCCCGTAAAACTTCCTTTTTCATGACCAAATAATTCCGATTCAATTAATTGTGAAGGCAATGCTGCACAATTAATAGTAATAAAAGTATTTGTTTTGCGTTTAGATAAATTATGTATTGCCTTTGCAATAAGTTCTTTTCCCGTTCCTGTTTCGCCTTGTATTAATACGGTTGCATCTAAAGGAGCAACCTGCTCTACCTTATTTAAAGTTTTTTGAATCGCTTGGCTGCTGCCTATAATTTCGTGAAATGTATTTGTTAAATTAATTTCTTCAATTAAATAACTTCTTTCTTGCTCAAGTTTTTTTGTTAATATTGTAATTTCTTCGTACATAAAAAAGAAGCCTAATAACATTCCAATTTGAGGGAGTACAGAATATGCAAGATTAATTTCTTCATTGCTAAAATACGAATTGATATCGGAATCAAAAATAATGTGTTGCGGCTTTTTAAGTAAATATTGGGTTTTTCTGCCAAAAAACAAATACAAACTCCCCTTTCCTGATATAATAAATCGAATAATTAGTAAAGATTTAATATAGCTACTTGTGTTAAGTTTAGAAATAAACGAAGATTTTTTGCATAGTTTTTCAAAACCATCCTCTCTAAATTCTATAAAGAAATCACTATTATTATCAAAATTTTGCCAAAGAGTGTTAAAGGCATTAATTAATTCATTATTGTTTTGAAATGTTTTATATTTATTATTTTCAATTTTTAATTGTCCGATTGCTATAAATTTGTCTTTTTCGGGTGTGCCGGCATAAAACCCAAAAAAATCGGTTGGAATCCAGTTGTTTATTTCAGAAGCCATTAAGTTTAGTAATTCTTCTTGCCCCAATATTTTGGATAACAAATTAAATAATCTATCTTGAATGGTTCTTTGTTTGTTCCGATATTCCAACTCTTTGTTTTGTCTGGCACTTAAAACTACCGAACCAAGTATTTTTGCTATTGTTTGTAAATTTTCTTCTTCTTGTTTTATTAGGTTATCATCTTGGCAAGAAAAAATAAAATGCCCCACTAATTCTTTTTTTGTAATTAAAGGGATAATATATACTTCGGTTATTTTAAGCTCATTAATCTTTTCAAATAAATCCGGTTGATCTTTATTAATTTTTTTTAAACTCTCCAAAATAGAAACCTTATAGCGTTTTGTTTCGCTAATTGTAGATAAAAAATGCAAAGGCAATGCAGATAAACTGATAGAATCGTACCAAAAATTTGAAGGAATTAGCGATATATTGTTCCTCACTAAGCCAACTCCGACACCAAGCCTGTTTTTCAAAGGATCGACCAAAGCCAACCCTATAATATCAAAATTAAATCTATCATTTATTTTTGAAAGCAGCGAATTAAATAATAGTTCTGTATCTTCTATTGTTTGTATAACATTTAATAAGTTTTTTATAAATATTTCATTTTGCGTTTCCATTTTAACCTATTATTGTAAGTGCTTAAATAAAAGAAGTAAATATAAGAATATCCTTATATTTAAGCAATATTAATGAAAAACAATCGATTTTTGAGTCATTTTTAGTGGCACTTTAATTGCATTAAATGGCAATATACAAAATTTTGGAGATAAATTGAAATACAAGGCGGAAAAAATTATTTTTAAGTTGGCAATTGTTATTCTGGTATTAAGTGTGGTTAAATTAAAAGCAGAGGATAACTTAACAAAACTTTCTTTAGCGGATTGTATAAAGTATGCAAAAGAAAATAGTCAAGATATTAAAAAGGCAATATTGGAAGTAAGCCAATCGGATAGTAAAATAAAAGAGGTTATAGGCTCGGGTTTACCACAAATTACTTTAACGGGAAATTTGGTTGATAATATTGAATTGCCAACTACTTTATTTCCAATGGAGTATTTTGGCGGGCAAAAAGGTTCGTACATGGAAACTAAGATGGGGATGCAATATAACTACACTTTTAATGTTGAAGCAACCCAAATGATATTTAACGGTTCGTTTTGGATCGGTTTGGATGCGGCAAAATACTCTAACAGATATTATACCCAAAAAGTAAATAATACGGTTGAAGAAACTATTTACAATATTGCTGTTAGCTACTATAAAACTATTTCTATATATAAACAAAAAGAGCTTTTACTAAAAAATTTAACCTTAATAGAAAAATCGTTGGCAGATACAAAACTGATGTATGAAAACGGAAAAGCAAAAGTTATTGATGTTGATAGAATAACCGTAAATTTAAATAATATAAAGTATCAAATAAAAAAGATTGAAGAAAGTTTGTCTCTTTCATTAAACAATTTAAAATATTTAATGGGCATGAGTATTAATAACGAAATTGAATTAACCGAAAAGGATTTTTTGAATGAACCGGACGAACCCGAAATATTTGACGACTATTATTCAAAAGTTGATTTTAATATAGAAAATAGAACCGATTACAAAATTTTGGGTACTGTATTAGAATTACAGCAATTAAACAAAAAAAATGTATGGGCTCAATATATTCCCTCGCTTTCTGCTTATGGAAGTTTTTCGTATCAAGGAATGCGTAATAAATTTGATTTATTTGATGCGGATAAAAAGTGGTATAGTTATTATTCTGTTGGCTTACGTTTACGTTTCCCTTTGTTTACGGGAGGGCAAACATTGGCAAAAGTTGAACAAGCATCATTAGAAATTGATAAAGTAAAACAAGATATTATTAAAGCGGAAAACGGTATTAACATGCAAGTAAATAATGCTTCCGAAAAAGTAAAGTCATCTTTGGAAAATACAAAAACAAATTTTCAGAACATGGAATTGGCAAAAAAGGTATTGGATGATACAATATTAGAATATAAAGAAGGTGTAACGAATGCATTGTTTTTGGTTGATTCCGAAACAAAATTAAGAGAAGCTCAAACAAACTTTACAAATTCTTTATTGGAATTATATATTGCAAAATTAGAACTTGAAAAAGCTAAAGGCACAATATCTACATATTTAAACGAAAATATAAAATAAAAAGAGATAAATAAAATGAAAAAGAAAATTTTAGTAATAGTATTTACAGTAGTAATAGTGGTGTTAATTGCGGCAAAACTTGTAGCAAATAAAACAATTATTGAAGAAAATAAAATTGTTAAAAAAGACTTGGTAACAAGTGTTACTGCTTCTACCGTTGAATTGAAAGAAATAGGTACGGAACTAACAACAACCGGTGTAACTGTAGCAAATCAGGAAGTAGTAATTAAATCGGAAACGGCGGGACAAGTTACAAGCATTAATTTTAATTTAGGCGAATACATAAATAAGGGGAAAGTTTTAATTGGTATTGATGATAAATTAGCAGAATTAAATTTAAAGCAAGCAGAATTAAACATGAACAGAGCTTTAGATGAATATCAGAAAACTAAAAATCTTTTTGAAGGGAAAGCTACAACCGAAACAAAATTAAGAGATGCAAAAATAGATTATGAAAGAGCAAAAATAAATTACGAACAAGCAGAAAAACAATTTAGTTTTACCAAAGTAAAAGCTACACAAAACGGATATATTGTTTCTAAATTAGTTGATAACGGTGCGTACGTAACACCGGGAACGCCTGTTGTTTCTATTGTGGATATTAGCAAATTAAAAGTGGCAATAAAAATCTCAGAAAAAGATGTTTATAAAATTAAACTTGGGCAAAATGTTAAAGTATCTTCTTCTGCAGTAGAAGGGTATTTAACAACAGGAAAGGTAACATTTGTTAGTAATAAGGGAGATAATTCCCATAATTACGATGTGGAAGTATTAATAAATAATTCATCGGCAAACCAATTAAAAGCAGGCACTTTTGTTGATGTTACTTTTTCTTTCCCTTCAAACGTAATAGCAAAACTAATTCCTCGCGAGTCGTTGGTAGGAAGTATAAAAAATGCAAAAGTATATTCAATTATTAATGATAAAGCAATATTAAAATCAATTACAATAGGACGAGATTTAGGGGAATATTTAGAAGTAATTAACGGAGTTGAGAAAGGAGAAAAAATTGTTAGAACGGGGCAAATTAATTTATCGGATAATTCACCTGTTAAAGTATTAAACTAAAGTTGAGGAAATAATAATGATAGAATTATCAATAAAAAGACCTTTAATTGTATTTGTTATGTTTGCAATTATAGCCTTAACAGGATTAATAACCTATTTTCAATTAAACATAAATTTAATACCAAAATTTGAAACAAATGTAGTAACAATAACAACTATATACCCCGGTGCCGCAGCAAGCGAGGTGGAAAGTTCTGTTACCAAAAAAATAGAAGATGCAATTTCAAGTTTGGAAAACATTGATAAAATAAAATCGGTATCTGCCGAAGGTTATCAATATACAACAATTGAATTAAAAAGCGGAGCAGACGTAAATATTTCATTGCAAGATGCTCAAAGAAAGATAAACGCCGTTGTTTCGGATTTACCCGAAGATGTTAAAGTGCCTACGTTAACAAAAATATCTACTGACGAAATGCCTGTAATGAATATAGCTTCTTTTTCAAATTTAAAGCCGACCGAATTTTATAAATTGATGGAAGATAAAATTCAGCCTCATTTATCTAAGTTGGAAGGAGTAGGAGCAATTAAACTTATTGGAGGTACAAAACGAGAAATAAAAGTTGCAATTGACCAAAACAAAATTAAAACTTATAATCTTTCAATATTACAGGTGCAATCTGCCATTCAAAAAGCAAATATGGATTTTCCTACCGGAAGAGTTGAAGATGGTAATACACGATATACGGTACGTCTTTCGGCAAAATATATAAATTTAGAACAGTTAAAAAATACATTGGTAACAATAACAAATGACGGAAGTAAAGTATTTGTTAAAGATATAGCCGAAGTTACAGACGGAATTGAAGAAATTACTTCGGAAAGTAGGTTAAACGGTGAATCGACAATAGGAATTCAAATAACTAAACAATCGGATGCCAATGCGGTAAAAGTATGTAGTTTAGTACGAGAAGAGTTGAAAAAGATTAAGGAAGAATATAAAAGACAAGGCGTAGATTTTGATATAGCTACCGATACTTCGGTTTATACAATGGACTCGGTAAATGCAGTTGTTGAAGATTTGGCTTTAGCAGTAATTATAGTTTCTTTAGTTTGTTTTATCTTTTTGCATAGTCCTCGTTCGGCAATGATTGTAATGGTTGCGGTTCCGTTATCAATGATGCCTGCTTTTACCTTTTTATATTTATTCGGATATTCGTTAAACGTAATGTCATTAATGGCGTTATCTTTGGCAGTGGGTATATTGGTTGATGACTCGATTGTAGTTGTAGAAAATATTTTTAGACACTTGGAAATGGGCAAAAATAAACTTCAGGCTGCCTTAGACGGAAGTAAACAAATATTTTTTACTGCAACATCAATTACTTTAGTAATTGTATCGGTTTTTTTACCGTTATCATTATCCGGCGGTATAATAGGAAATATATTAAAAGAATTTTCTTTACCCATAATAGTATCTACAATGGCAAGTTTGTTGGTGTCATTTTCATTAACACCATTGTTGCTATCTAAATTTGCCAAAATAAGCAATTTTAATAAAAAATCTTTTAGTCATAAATTTTCAGAAAAATTTGAAGAGATTTTTGAAAAAGTAAAAATCAAATATTCATTATTGTTAGAATGGTCAATAAATAACAGAAAAAAAGTATATATAGCAGTGTTTTCATTATTTATCGGGTCGTTTCTTTTATTAACACAAGGTTTTGTAGGAGCAAGTTTTATTCCAGAAACAGACCAAAGCGAATTTGTGTTAACAATTGAAATGCCTCCTCAAATTACCGTCTATGAAAATAATTTAATATCCCAAAAAATTGAACGGTTATTATTAAGCAACAAAGATGTTTTAAAAGTAATTACAAGCGTAGGTCAATCCACCAATATGCTTTCAACTTCAACAAAAAATAATATTGCCCAAATTACAGTAAAAATAGTTGAAAAAAAAGAAAGGACTTTATCAATTAAAGAATTTGCAGAGAAAACAAAACACGAAATATTAGAAACGATACCGGGTATAAAAGTAAGAAGTGCTCCTACTACTTTATGGGGTTCTGCAACTACGGCAGCAATTGAGTTTTCGGTTAAAGGAACTGATTTAAGATTATTGGATTCCACAGCCGCAATTGTTATGGATATAATGAAAAAAACAGCGGGTACGGTTGACGTAAAATTTTCGATAGACGACCCGAAACCTGAAATATCGGTACAAATAAACAGAAGTAAAATGGAAGAATTGGGGTTATCGGTTGCAGATGTAGGGGCTACTTTACGAACGGCTTTATCGGGTAATACCGATTCCAAATTTAAAGAAAATGCTTACGAATACGATATAAATATTCAGTTTGACAGTTTTGATAGACAAAATATTGATAACGTGGCTTCAATTACATTTATTAATAAATTTGGTCAATTAATAGAACTAAAGCAATTTGCCGATATTTATCAAACTATGGGACCCAGCATGTTAGAAAGAACGGATAGAATGAATTCTTATACCGTATCTTGCAACGTTTTAGGACGTTCTTCGGGAACTGTTGGAAATGAAATACAAAAAGCATTTATTGGCAAAATACCCAATGCAATTAGTGTTAACCCTTCGGGTATGTTACAAAAACAAAACGAATCTTTTTCAAGTCTGTTATTTGCTTTTATTGCTGCTATAGTATTAGTGTATTTAATAATGGTAGCATTATATAATTCATTGCTATATCCTTTTGTGGTATTATTCTCAATTCCTATGGCAATGATCGGTTCGTTATTGGCTTTGGCACTGGCAATGGAAACATTAAATATATTAACCATTATCGGTTTAATTACATTACTGGGACTGGTTGCCAAAAATGCAATACTTTTGGTGGATTTTACAAACGAACTATTGCACGAAGGTAAAGAACTAAAAGATGCTTTAATAGAAGCAGGCAAAGAAAGAATAAGACCTATATTGATGACTACATTTGCAATGGTTTTTGGTATGCTTCCATTAGCAATTGCAAGCGGTGCCGGTAGCGAGTTAAAAAACGGGATGGCATTGGTAATAATAGGCGGTTTAATAAGTTCATTAATTTTAACACTGGTTGTTGTACCTTGCGTGTTTTATACTTTTGAAACTATAAAACGAAAATTGGCGAAAAAAAATATTAAAGAAAATAATTTAATTTTAGAAAATAATTAGCACCCCTTGTTACTCATCCGGCTTTAATGTTTGTTAATAATAAACTACGCAAATAAAGCCGGATTGAGTTTTTTATTTATTATGGTTAAACAAAAGACAATTTTTATACTTAAACAAGAATTATTAAGCATCCTTACATTATTTGTGTTTGTATGGGTAATATTATTGCTTAAAGGGGAAAAAGACTTGCCATTTTTACGAAGCGTAATAGGAACAATTTTCTTGTCTGGGGTTGTATTGTATTACGATTTGGTTTTACAAAACTTTCTAAAGAAAAAATTGCAATCAATACTATTTATATTAATTTCGTTATTATATTTTTACCTAATTTTTTTAATAATGTTAATATTATACGGATATATTAACTTAATATTTAAGCAAGGTTATACAATTAATAATGCATTTGGTCAAAATGTATTTGCAATGTATCCCGAAGGTGTGAGTACAATAATTATTTATTTAATTGTTTTTGTTTCCATAAGATCGTTAATTAAAGAATTAAAAGCAAAAACTATAAGGGGTATTTATAAAAATTATCTGTTCGGAAAGCCGAATAGCTTATTAAGTGATAAACGAATTTTTATGTTTATGGATTTAAAATCTTCTACTACATATGCCGAAATGTTAGGACACAAAAAATACAGCAAATTAATTGCCTTAATTATAAACGAGCTGGATGAATATGTTTTACAATCGAAAGGTAACATATACCAATATGTGGGTGATGAAGTTGTTATTGTTTGGGATATAAAAAGCGGTATTAAAAACAATACTTGCTTAAACTTATTTTTTGCTTTTGAAAAAAGATTAAATGAATTAAGGGAATATTTTGTTGATAATTTCGGAGTTATTCCGCAGTTTAAAGCCGGTTTTCACGTGGGTGAGGTTGCAATTACAGAAATAGGAGATGTTTTAAAACGCGAAATTGCTTTTCATGGTGATGTTGTAAATACAACTGCTCGAATTTGTGCCTTGTGCGGTGATATAAATGAACATTTACTAATTTCCGAAGATTTGGTTAATCTATTGAAAAGCGGAAATATTTATAATTTTAAAAAAATAGGTGAATTTAAATTAAAGGGAAAAGACAAAGAGTTAAGTATATATAAAAAAGAATAATAATGGGGAATAATAAATGTACATATTCCCCTGCTTAAACTATTTAATCAATATCATCTTTTTTGTTTGGCTATACTTACTTGCCTGCAATTTATAAAAATATATACCGCTGCTTAAGTTTGTTGCATTAAAAGGTTTTATATAACTACCGGCATTTAATTCTTGATTAATTAAAGTTGCAATTTCTTTTCCTAAAATATCGTAAACTTTTAATGTTACAAAATCCGATTTAGGAAGCGTAAAGCTAATATTTGTACTAGGGTTAAACGGGTTTGGATAGTTTTGAGATAAAGAAAATGAACTGATATTATTATTTATATTTTCAGCTTCTGAAATGTTTATTAAATCAATATTAATGTTTTTGCCAAAGTAATATAACGTATCTTGTCCATTATTGTATGTTGCCATAAAAACACCTATTCCGGGTATCCATGAATCGTTAACAAAAATTAAACAACTACCACCAATAAAATTGTTTTCTTCATTATAAGAGTAATATATTTTTGAAGCAGGTTGCCAAGCATTGTTAACGTAATTTTCTCTTCGCGAAATAATTAAATTTCCGTTCTGATTATATAAGTGTTCTACTTTAGAAAAATTGACCCAAGCATTTATTTGCCAAATATCTTCTTGATAATTACTTAAAATTCCGTTTGCGTTATATGTAAAAGTTTCTCTGGAATCATTTAACCAATTTTCACCAACCGTAATTTCATTTATCTTCTCAGAAATTTTCAATAAATTATTATAAGTATAGTTTTCCTTATAAAGGTTCTTCCATTTATTTATTTCCCAGCTTTGTGAAATATAAGTTTCTAATAATCCGTTATTATTATAATTAAAAAATTCTTGAAATGAATTAACCCATTGTTGGTTAAAACTCCAAGTCTTAACTACTTTATTGGTTAACTTATTATCAGAATTGTATGAGTATTCAATTAATTCAAAATTCTCTTTTAAGTTGCCGTTAACTCTTTCGTTTAACGAAGAAATAATTAAATTATTGGAATTAAAAGTGTTGGCAATTACACCTGAAACAAGTTCACCTTGATAAAAATTACGATATTCTTCTAAAATTAAGTTTCCGTTTGGGTCGTAATTGTTAATAATATCCGAATATATTGTCCAAATGCCATTATCTAAATATTCTTCTTTATATGTCAATAATTTCCCGTTTGTGTCAAAAGATACAAAAATTTTTTTGGAAGTTAACCAATTATTGTTTACAAAATCTTCCGTAATTTCGGAAACACCATTGCCGTTGTTATCGTATGTATAAGTAAGTTTTTTTGTGCTGTCATCCAAAAAAACAACAGAGGGTAATACAATTTGGTTATAACGTTTTAGCAAGTCGTAAAACTTAACTATTCTATTAACAGAAGTGTATGAC
>DAINPX010000035.1:2786-13868 GCA_036743235.1 Melioribacteraceae bacterium | reverse complement strand
TCTTTTAATGTAAACCTTAAAGGGAAATCGAACATCGAAACATTGCCGCCATAAACGTTTTGCGTATAATGTAACCAGGTACCAATTTCATTGGAAGAACCATAATACTCGGCAACATTAAATCCGTTGGGGTTAACTGCAGATATCCAGGCTCCCATAAACATCGGGTCAATTCCTTTTACCGCATCAAGTCTAAAACCATCAAAACCTAAAACATTTTTTAAATATTTACCCCATTCAATTAAACTATCTCTAACAATGGTTCTATCATGGGCAAGCCATTCGCCAAACTGAAATATTGGGTCACTTGCTCCGTGATAAGGAGGATTGACATCGCAAGTTTGACTATTGGGATAAAAATGGGCAGGTGTTTTTTTAAATCTTTTTGAACCATAAGGGTAATTAAATATTAACCAACCTGAATCAGGAAAAGATAAATAGGGCTTACATTCGTAAGGGGCTTTTTCTTCTCCGCCGTTTACGTGGTTCATCACGGCATCTGCAAATACTTGAATACCGACTTGATGAAACGCATTAATAGAATTTATAAGTTCTTCTCTGCTGCCAAATCTGGTCTCTTTCGATCCTTGTTGATAATATTCCCCAAAATCAAAATGGTCGTAAGGGTCATAACCCATCGAAAAGCCGCCGCCTGCTCCTTTAACCGGTGAAGGATACCATATTCCGCTAAAACCTGCCGATGATAACCTTGGTGCAATGTTGCTTAGACTATCGTACCAAATTCCTCCCGGAGGCGAATTCCAATAAAACCCTTGCAAATAAACATCCGATTTGTTTTCGGTATTTATTTTATCTATTTGCGAATAAATCAAATTGCAAAAAAGAAATATGGCAAAAAGTAAATTTTTAAACATATTATTCCCGATTTAATTTAAACTTTAATATAATTATTTTATAAAATTTTACAAAATAATTACTTATTTAAATTAATAATTATGCAAAAACTCGGAGAACTCCCTTAAACCGTTTCTTATTTTTGCATTTTTAATATTATTAATAAACGAGGAGTAATAAACTTCGTCTTCTATTAATTTACTAATTATTTCAGGTAATTTTTTAAGTTTTTTTTCAAAAATACCCATCTTGTTTTCTACCAAATAATCTACATTCCCTTTCTCTTGTTCCCAAATGTAATCTGTAATAACAGGAATTTTTTTACTCAATAAAATTTCCATAAATGTAGAAGCACCACATTTTGAAATAACAATATCGGATATATTTAACAAATCATAAATAAAATCTACATATCCGTAAATATGTAAATTTTGTGCATCTTTTTTTATTTTTAGTTTATTGGCAAACTTATACAGTTTATTATTTTTACCGCAAACAATAATTATATTGGCATTTATATTTGCCTCAATAAGTTTTGTTAAAATAATACTTCCTCTGGGTATTCCGTCTCCACCCCCAACAATTAAAACTGTTTTATTATTTGCCTTAATGTTATATTTTTGTTTTAATATCGGTATATCATCTTTGTTTAAAGGATTGGAAAACTTTTCATCCAATAAAAAATGAAAAACATTAATGTTATTAGGTTTAATTTTTTGAGTAATAGCATATTGTTTAACTTGTTCGGAAAAAACAACCATTTTTTGTTTTTTGTTTAAAAACCAAACGGGATGAGCAGAATACGGATCTGTTACAACAGTAATTACAGGAATGTTCAATTTGGCTTTTTTTATAATTGCATAAACCGGTTTAATTAAAAAAAAGTGGAAAATTACAATTTTATCGGGTTTTTCGTTTAATATTTGTTGTTTAATATATGGTATTACTCTACCCGATACTAATGTACTATTGTATTTGGCAAACATTGAAAGTTTATTAACGGCATATAAAAACTCAAATGACCATTTGGCATTATTCTGTAAAATTCTGTATCCGTCTTCTAAAATAAATCGGCTATACTCCGGTGCTTCTTTAAGTCCGTCAACTAAAATAACCGAAGAAGTATCCGGAAAATATCTTTCAAAATATCCTGCTACTGCTTTTGCAGGGGCAAGGTGGCCACCGCCGGTTTTAAGATATAAAAACATATATTTTTGTTTTACATTTTCCATTGTATTTCCGTTATCTAAAAACATAGGATTCGTTAACATTAAGTTTACCCGTTTTAAGCACTTCTTCTATCTTGTAAACTCCTAATTTCCTTGATTTAAGAAAACCGTTCCAAGCCGATTCTGCCAATCTGCCGGAATTCAACATATCAAACAACCACTGATCGGTAAAATCAGGGTTCTCTTGTTTTATACCAACATTAATTTCAAAAAGCCATTTTTTATTAAAAACTTCTTGGCTTCCTATGGCAGGTGCTAAAATGATAGGCAACCCCAAACCACAATAAAACGAAAGTTCGCTCGGTTTAGTCCAAAGAATATCAGTATTTCTAATTGCAACGTTAAACTTTTCAAAATATTTGTATTTATCCGTATCATAAATTATTTCAATACTATCATCTTTACAACTTAAACTTTCTTTAATTTGTTCAAAGTATTTATTCACTTCTTGCCTAATTCCGGCAACTAAATATAATTTAACTTTTCCTGTATGAAGTTTAAGTTTTAAGCTTTTAGCAATTTTACCCCCAATTTCTTTTAAGGCACCCGCCCCACCAACAGCATAAGTTATTGTTAATTTATCTCTTTTTTTTGTTAATAAATTTTCCATCCCCAAAAAATGCTCTACACTTTTACCGTATAAGTGCATAAAACGTCCACCCGGGTCTAAGTTTAATAATCTTTGTCCCAAGTCTTTTTTTAATACCGATAAATTTTCATCTCCTAACAGTTTTTTATCCAGCGGAAATCCTGTTAAAAAAATTCTTTCTTCCGGCACACCGTATGCTTTTAGTCGTTGTGCCGCTTTTCCGCAAGATGCAAAATAATTTACTCTGCTATCCCACGGATGTTTGGCAACCCATACTCTATTAATATCTGCATCGCAAATAATACAATATATATTATTATAACCTTTTACATCGGCTGCAATTGCCGGTGCATAAAACGAAGTAACAAGGGGCAAATTATTATTGCTAATTTTATTCATCATCCCTTTACATAAACCGTTTTTAATAAATTTTTGTAAAGTTTCTACTTGCATGGTACTATCCGACAAATCACGAATAGGATAGTAAGAGGGGATGTGCAACATTACGTCTAAAATACCGAACAAATATTTACCAATTATTGGAATACTTCTGGCACGCGAAAAAAACTCGTATCCGTCTAATAGTTGTTTCCATAGTTTTATTTCATCTGCATTGGAGTTATCGTTTTGACCGACAGTTATTATTCCTCCTTCGGCAATATCAATTAATGGATGAACACCTCGTTGGTGCCCGTATCCCATATCTGCTGTTACAACAAATGCTTTAACGGATTTTTGCATAATAAGTCTAATTAAATTTATAAGCCAAAATAAATAAAAATTTAATATTTTGATATTAAAATTTAGTTAAAATTATCAATAGAAGAATGAACCTTAGTTAAAGTAAAATCATCTAATTATATTAGGCATGAACTATATAAACAATTTTAACGTTTAACTATCAGTTATTAACACTTAAAGCGGAGAAAGTATGACAGCAAATTTGGATATGATTAAGGCAAAATATTCTACTTTCAAATTAAAAGTTCAAGAAACAAGAAAAACACTGGGGCGTAGTATTACGTACGCCGAAAAAGTATTGTATTCACATTTATGGGATGATAACTTTAAAAATTTTGAACGAGGAAAAGATTATGTCGATCTTTTACCGGATAGAGTTGCTATGCAAGACGCTACCGCTCAAATGGCTTTATTACAATTTATGCATGCCGGCAAAAAAACTACTGCCGTACCATCAACCGTTCATTGCGATCATCTAATTCAGGCAAGGGTTGGTGCAGATAACGATTTAGCCGAAGCAATAGACGAAAATAAAGAAGTGTATGACTTTTTAGAAAGTATTTCCAAAAAATACGGTATCGGATTTTGGAAACCCGGAGCGGGAATTATTCATCAAGTTGTATTGGAAAATTATGCTTTTCCGGGCGGAATGATGATAGGAACGGACAGTCATACCCCCAACGCTGGCGGTTTAGGTATGATTGCCATTGGCGTTGGCGGTGCAGATGCGGTTGATGTAATGAGCGGTATGCCATGGGAATTAAAATGGCCAAAGCTTATAGGAGTAAAACTGACGGGAAAACTAAGCGGTTGGACAAGTCCCAAAGACGTAATATTAAAACTTGCCGGTATATTAACCGTAAAAGGCGGAACAGGTTATATTGTTGAGTATTTTGGCGAAGGTACAAGTTCAATATCTTGCACCGGTAAAGGCACTATTTGTAATATGGGTGCGGAAATAGGAGCCACTACTTCAATATTTCCTTACGATGAAAAAATGGCTAATTATTTAAAGTCAACAAAACGAGAAGATTTAGCCATATTGGCTGACGAAATTAAAGACGATCTAAAAGCTGATGAAGATGTTTATTTAAATCCCGAAAAATATTTTGATAAAGTTATAGAGATAAATTTAAATGAACTAAAACCTCATTTAAATGGTCCGTTTTCACCTGATTTGGCTATTCCCGTTAGCGAAATGAAAAATTTGGTTAAAGAAAAAGACTACCCCGATAAAGTTAGCGTAGGATTAATTGGAAGTTGTACAAATAGCAGTTACGAAGATATAGATAGAGCCGCATCAATTGCCAAACAAGCATTATCTATGGGATTAAAAACAAAAGCTCAATTTACAATTACACCCGGAAGCGAACAAGTACGAAAAACAATTGAAAGAGACGGGCAGTTAAAAAGCTTAACCGATATTGGCGGAGTTGTTTTGGCAAATGCTTGCGGACCTTGTATTGGAATGTGGAAAAGAATGGATAGCAAAACCGGAGAACGTAATACAATAGTAACTTCGTTTAACAGAAATTTTGCTAAACGAAATGACGGCAACCCCGAAACTTTGGCTTTTGTAGCAAGTCCCGAAATAACTACGGCTTTGGCAATTGCGGGAAGTTTATCTTTTAATCCCGAAACGGATTTTTTGATTAACGATAAAGGTGAAAAAGTAAAACTTAATAGCCCTTATGGTGATGAACTGCCTAAAAACGGGTTTTTAGAAGATAATGAGGGATATATTTCTCCTTCCGATAAATATAACAGTATTGAAGTAGCAGTAAGTAATAGCAGTACTCGATTACAATTATTAGAAAAATTTGAGCCTTGGAACGGTGAAGATTTTTTGGATATGCCCATTTTATTAAAAGCTAAAGGTAAATGTACCACAGACCATATTTCTATGGCAGGACCATGGTTAAAATTTCGAGGACATTTAGATAATATCTCCGGCAATATGTTTTTAGGAGCTATTAACGCTTTTACCGATGAAGCCGGTAAAGTTAAAAACTATTATACCGGAGAATATAAAATTGTTCATGAAGTGGCTAGAGAATACAAGTCTAAAAATATCGGATGGGTTGTTATTGGTGATGAAAACTACGGAGAAGGAAGTAGCCGAGAACATGCCGCAATGGAACCCCGATTTTTAGGTGGAAAAGTTATTATTGTTAAAAGTTTTGCTCGGATACACGAAACCAATCTTAAAAAACAAGGGATGTTGCCTTTAACATTTGCGAACCCAAATGATTATGATAAAATTAAAGAAGATGATTTACTTAGCTTGTTAGGACTTAAGAACTTAAAAGAAGGGGAACAATTAACGTTATTAATTAAACATTCAGACGGCTTAACCGAAGAAATAAAACTTAACCATACTTTTAACAATAATCAAATAGAGTGGTTTAAGGCAGGAAGTGCATTAAATTTAATTGCGAAAAAGCAAAATAGTTAATAATTTGATAGATTATATTCAAACAAAAAATGCCCGCTTAATTTATTTTGAGGGCATTTTAATTTATCTAAAAAGAGACTACTAAACATCAAACCAATAAGTAATTTTTGCCATATACACATTATCGCTTTTAGCGTTAATAAGATTTTTAAAATCCCTTTTAAAATTAAATTTTCCGGGGTCTTCAAAATTAGTTTGATCATGACTCCATACTAAATAAAATACCGAACCCGGTAAAAATTCCCATCTAAAAACAACATTACCTCTAAATGATTTAAAGTTAAAATCCGGGTTGGAAAAATTAAAGGGGGAAGCATTTCCGTTACCGTCAGGGTCAACAGTATATTCATCATCATCTTTATTATAAGAAAGACTTGAATTACCGTGACCATAAACATTAAATTTGTCGGATTTTGAAGCAGCCAGCTCCTTAAATTCACTATAATCACCTACCGATATAATTGGTTGCAAGTATAATTGCAAACTTAGTTGAGGGTTAAATGTCCAATCTAATCTTATACTTGCTGAAATTGTACGCTGGTTTAACTCTCCGAATACATATCTTTTTTTATAAGTTGATGTTGCAAAATTATCATCAAATGTATCAACATATTGGGCTTCTTCTTTGTTTACGGAAATGCTTGGGCTGAACGAAAAACTTAAAGAAGATGTCGGTTTCCAAACTACTTCTGGGGCAAATTCTACATATCCGTTACCGTTAGATTGACCTTCGTAATACAGATTGGAATATACTGTTACTTTTTTTCTGTCATCGGAATAAAAACTTAAACTTGTACTATAATATTCGGGAGTTCTTACTAACGGACCGCCTCGTGTAACAGACTTATTAAAAGTTCTAAATCCATAACTTGCATTTAAGTCAAACCCGTAATAATTTTCAAATTGAGCATTTGAAAACAGCATAAATCCATTGCGATAAATATTTCCTTCAAAATCATAATCGCGATAATGAGCAAGGTAAACATTTTTTCGTCTAAATGTTCCGTCTGTTTCAAACCACTTATACCCCGAAACTAATACGTAATTTATTTTATCTGCCCAAAATTGTATTCCCAAATCATTATAATCAAAACCCGGCGTAATAAATCCAAGCGAGGAATAAATATAAAAGTTTCCTTTTTGCTTATTCAATATTACTCGCCCAAACAGACCCGATAACGAGGTTAAGGACGTATCTAAAGTCGCATATTCCGCATCAGGTCTTTGATAGTACCTATAAGGTGCTTTTTGTAAACGAGTAATAAAATCTTTACTGCCTTGTTTATAACTTCCCATAAGTGCAGCGCTTAAAGCATAAGTATTATCATCGTCTAAAGTAGTCCAGCCGTCAAAACCAAATGTATAGGCATTTTGTGAAAAACTTTCATTCATAATTGAGTTGCTCAAATCTCTGTTTACGGATGTTAACATAAAACCAATACTATGTTTTCCGCTATTAAACTCTTTTTGAATTCTAAAAGCCGAATATGATGCAAACGGTTCAATTTCTGCTTCTTTTTCCAACCCGTTATATTTATATTTTGCAAACGTTCTTTCGGTTAAAGCCGAAAAAACGCCAATATTAATATCTTCTCCTATTTTTCCGGTTAATTTTGCAGCACCTAATATTCTTGTTTCTAAAGGGTATTTTATGTAATCGTAATCTTCATCCACTGATATACGGGGCGATTGACCTATTCTTCTTGAGTAAAACAGACTTGGCCAGCTAAAGTTAAATCCCCAATGGTTATTAACCCCACCCCACCCAAACTCAAATATATTTGTTCCCTCCAAAAAGAAGGGTCGTTTTTCATCAAAGTAAGTTTCAAAAGCACTTAAGTTTACTACTGCGGGGTCAACTTCCACTTGTCCAAAATCCGGATTTATGGTAGCATCTAAATTTAAATTACTTCCCAATCCAACTTTTAGGTCAACGCCAAAAGCTGTATTGTATTGTTCGCCTTTATAATAAGGGTCGTTTTTATCGTGTTGCAAGTATTGTGCCTTTTGTACAATATAAGGTAATAATTCTAATCTTTGTTTAGGTTTTACACCGGTAAGCCCTTTTAATTCGGCAAAATGACTTACAAAACCGCTTTCTTTACTTGGCACCATTACATAATAAGAACGTTCGTTCAGTCTTTTAATTCTACGAGAAATATTAATACCCCAAATCATTTCTTCGGCACTATTAAATCGTAATTGTGAATAAGGAATTCTCATCTCAACTGACCAACCTTCTTCGGATAATTGGGCTTTTGCCTCCCAAATTCCATCCCAACGAGAGTCGTCCCAGCTATCGTTATATAAAATCCCGTCGTTAATTCCGCCGCCCGGGTTTACTCCAAAATAATAGCCGGTGCGCTTATCCCTGTACGTATCTAAATAAACCATTAATAAGTCGGAATCCCAATTATTATCTCTTCTTGCAATAATAGTATTAATTTCATCGGGCTTTGAATCGTATAACATTGCAGAAATATATATATTGCTTTCATCAAACGAAATCCACACACACGATTTTTCTTTACTAGGTTCTCCTTCGTTAGGCTCGCGTTGAATAAAGTTGCATATAGGATTATTATTGTAAACATCTTCGGAAAGTACTCCGTCAACTATAATTGGATTTGATAATTTGTTTACAAATATCGGAGAAGAACTGATTTTACCCTCTATAAACCCACTTAATATTAAAAAAACCGTTAATAAGTATAATTTTTTCATAAACCTTTTTGTTATTGTTTGTTATTTAGACTTTTACTTTATTAAAAAGTTGCTTTCGGTTGTTACAAAATAAAAAAAAATATTTACTTTTAGATTTATATAAATAATCGTATTTTAAACTAAAACTCCAAAAGATTTTTCTTGACTTGCGAATACAATTTTAATAAATTAGATAAACGGATTAATTATTCTGATTAATTTATATAAAGGTGACACGTGAGTAAAATAACGGACAAACAAGGGCTATTAAAAAAGCTGATTTATCATATCTTACCCCCCGATAAATGGAAACTTCCCGTTGTAATTTTATTGGGAATTTTTACCGGTTTATCTTTAACCGTTCTAAAAATATCTAATGCGGTTTCTTATTTATCAGATGACCCAAAAGCATGTGTTAATTGTCATATTATGTCTCCTCAATTTGCAACTTGGGAAAGAAGCAGCCACGGAAGAGTTACGGTGTGTAACGATTGCCACGTTCCGCAAGATAACTTTGTAAACAAATATTATTTTAAAGCTATGGATGGTTTACGCCATGCAACAATGTTTACCTTTAGACTGGAACCTCAAGTTATAACTATTAAAGATGCAGGTAAAAAAGCCGTTCAAAATAATTGTATAAGATGCCATACCGATTTAATTCATCCTGTTTCGGTTAGAGCTATTAGTAATAAAATGATTATTGATAAAGAAGAAACTTATTGTTGGGATTGCCATAGAGAAACCCCGCACGGAAGGGTTAACAGTTTATCTTCTACTCCGTACGCATCTGTACCAAAACTTACCCCTATATTACCGGAATGGTTAAGTACTTCAATTAAAAACGAGAAAAAACAATAATTTATAAAGGGATTAATATGAAACCGTTACAAGACATTATTAAAAGCAAACCATGGGTAGCATGGTTATTATTTTTTGTTACAGTTATTGTGGTTTTTATTATTGGGTTATTCGCATCTTCAATTATTGAAAGAAGGAGTGAAGCCGAATATACTTTTCAAATGGTAAAACCAATTGCCGAATTTGAACCAAGAAACGAAATTTGGGGCGAAAATTACCCACGTGAATATGAATCGTATAGGCGTACTTTACATACCGATTTTGCAAGTAAACACGGTGGTAGTAAAGATATTGACTACTTAGAAAAATACCCCGAACTTGTTGTAATGTGGGCAGGTTATCCGTTTAGTAAAGATTATAAACAAGGAAGAGGTCACGGTTACGCAATTGAAGATATTAGAAAAACCCTAAGAACCGGTGGAAATAAAGTTAGCCCATTACCTGCTACTTGTTGGGCTTGTAAAAGTACCGATGTACCCCGAATGATGAATAAAACCGGTATAGGTGAGTTTTATAAAGGGAAATGGATTGAAAAAGGGGAAGAAATAATTAATCCTATTGGCTGTCAAGATTGCCACGACCCCAAAACCATGAATTTAAGAATTACCCGACCCGGATTAATTGAAGCATTTAAAAGACAAGGCAAAGATATTAATGAAGCTACAAGGCAAGAAATGAGAAGCTTGGTTTGTGCTCAATGCCATGTTGAGTATTATTTTGATAAAACGAATAATAATTATTTGGTTTTTCCTTGGGATAAAGGATTTAGTGCAGACGAAATGGAAGCATATTATGATGAAATTGATTTTTATGACTGGAAACATGCTTTAAGTCAAACCCCAATGTTAAAAGCTCAACACCCGGATTACGAACTTTACACAACCGGAATACACTATAAACGCGGTGTTGCTTGTGCCGATTGTCATATGCCTTATAAAACGGAAGGGGGTGTAAAATATACAGACCACCATATACAAAGTCCGCTTAATAATGTTGAAAACTCATGCCAAGTTTGTCATAGAGTAAAAGCAGAAGAATTAGTAAGAGATGTATATGATAGACAAGACAGACTTGAATCTTTAAGAAGATTGGTCGAAAAATCATTAGCTGCCGTTCATATGGAAGCAAAAACCGCTTGGGATAACGGAGCAACTGAAGATGAGATGAAACCGATTTTACAACTAATTAGACATGCACAATGGAGATGGGACTGGGTTGCAGCTGCCAACGGTTTAGGTTTCCATGCCCCTGCCGAAGCATTTAGAGTGTTGGGAACATCAATTCAAAAAGCTGAAGAAGCCAGAAGGTTAATTGCTCTTGTACTTGTAAAACATAATGTTAAATATCCTTTAGTTCTTGCAGATATTTCAACAAAAGAAAAAGCTCAAAAGTTTATAGGACTTAATATGCCGGAACTAATTGCCGATAAAGAAGATTTCTTAAAAACTACCGTTTTAACTTGGGACCAAAAAGCCAAAGAAAGGCAAGGGACTTTAATTAAATATTAAAGTTATAAAAAATAGAAGAAATAATAAAAAGCCAAACCCCCATAATAGGGTTTGGCTTTTTTTTTAATCAGTATTTTTGGAACACGGAATGACAGAATAAAAGAAAGGAAACCGGAAGAAAATCCGGTAATATTTAGTTTT
>DAINPX010000035.1:0-2686 GCA_036743235.1 Melioribacteraceae bacterium | reverse complement strand
AAAAGAAGGAAATACAGGAGAAAACCTTTTAGTTTAGATGTTTTTTCCTGCAACTCCCGGTTCAGAAAAAATTCAAAAAGGGGAAAGGTTTATCTGTAAAAACATGCTACTCTAAAACGAAATTTGTTTTTAATTAAAAATTCAAAATTAAAAATTCAAAATTATTTTATTTATCCTATTTCACTATAAACCAGGTTATTATAATATTTTGAATTTATGGTGTTTTTAATAACTTTATTTTCAGGTTTTTGCAATTTGGGGTCATCAAGTATTATTAAAAATGCCTCTTCTTTTGTATTGCTTAAAATATCCGAATCTTCTATAATATCGGCAAATTTAAGTTCGGGAAATCCGCTTTGTTTTGTTCCGAAAATATCTCCCGGTCCTCTTAATTTTAAGTCTATTTCTGCCAAATCAAATCCACTTGAAAATTGTACCAAACTTCGCATTCTAATTTGAGTTTTAAAATACTCTATTTGTTTTTTACTTAAATAATTAAAATTTATATTTATTTTATTTATATTAACCAATAAATCGGGGGATACTACCAATATACAATACGATTGCAAATTACTTCTTCCCACTCTTCCCCTAAGTTGATGCAATTGCGAAAGTCCAAACCTAAAAGCATCGTTAATTACAATTAAATTTGCATTCGGTATATCTATACCCACTTCTATTACCGTTGTTGCCACCAATACATCGTATTTACCTTTTGCAAATTCAAACATTATTTCTTCTTTTTCTTTCCAATTCATTTTTCCGTGTAATAAGCCTACTTTAATATCCCTAAGTTCATTTTGACATAGATGTAAATAATAAGTTTCTGCAGCTTTTAAATCAATTTTTTCCGACTCTTCTACTAACGGATAAACTAAAAAAGTTTGAAATCCCTTTTTTGAGTTTTCTATTATATATTCGTAAATATTTGGTAATGCCGTATCCCCCCTTAAAATAGTTTTTATGGGTAATCTACCTTTTGGCAGCTCATCTATTATCGAAATATCCAAATCGCCATAAACAGTCATACTTAATGTTCTTGGGATAGGTGTTGCGGACATAACTAAAATATCGGGAGTTATTCCCTTATCAATTAATAATGATCTTTGATTTACGCCGAAGCGGTGTTGTTCATCAATAATAACCAAACCTAATTTATTAAATTCAACTTTTTCTTCTATTAACGCATGCGTACCTATTACAATATTAATTTTACCGCTAATTATTTTTTGTAATATTTCTTCTCTTTCGGTTTTTGATTGGCTTCCTATCAACAATCCTATCTCAAGACCTAAAATTTCGGTCATTTTATTAATACTTTTGTAATGTTGTTGCGAAAGTATTTCGGTAGGAGCCATTAAAACGGATTGATATCCGTTAGAAGCTGCAATTATCATAGAAATAACCGAAACCACCGTTTTACCGCTCCCTACATCCCCTTGCAATAACCTATTCATCGGTTTATAACTTTCCATATCTTTACGAATTTCGCTTAAAACTTTTAATTGAGCTTTAGTCAATTCAAAATTCAATGAACCTATAAACTTTTTAATCGGTTCGGGAAATATTTTAAAACTTATACCGGTTTTACTTAATTTATAATGTTGGTGTTTTAATGCAACAAGGCACTCGATATAAAAGAGTTCTTCATATTTAAATCTTTTAATAGCAAAATTAAGTTTATCCAAATTTTCTGGGAAATGGATATTTTGCAAAGCTTCGTTAATTGAAATCAAATTATATTTTTTTATTATATTAAACGGTAAAGTTTCATTTGCCAAATTAACATAATTAGATACAACATCATTTATTATTGAACGAAAACCATACTCTCCCAAGTTAACGTTTTTAAGTTCTTGCGGTACTTTATAAATAGGAATTATTTTACCGGTATGTAAAAAATCGGTTTCTTCCTCTTTTAGCTTGTCGTAATCGGGGTGTGTAAATTGTAATGTGCCGTATCGCGATAAACTCGGTTTACCCGAAATTGCATAAGTATCGTTTACCGTAAAAACTTTTTCAAAATAATTAATTCGTTGAAACCAGATGCAAGCAAACATCCCTTTTGGTGTAGTAAACTCAATTTTTAATAACGATTTTTTACCATAATTAATTTTTTCGGCATGCAATACTTTTCCAATAACCGTTACTTCACCTTCAAAACCTTGCCCCACATAAAAAATAACTTCTTTAACATTTAGCATTTTACTGCGGTCTAAATGTTTTGCCGGGAAATAGAATAATAAATCGTTAATAGTTTTTATACCTACTTTTGCAAAAGCTTCGGCTCGTTTAACTCCAACAGATTTTAAATAATTTACCGGTGTATTTAAGTTATTTGACATTAATATTTATTGTTTTATTAATGTAAAAATAGTGAAAGAAAAGAAGAAATGAAATAATATTTATTTGCCTACTGCTTGAGTAAATAATTAAATAAAAAAAGATCACAAAAAGAAATAGAAATTTAACTTTAGTCGGCTTTCTTCTCTTCCCCTTCTTTTTTCCCGGTATTTCCTTTGCGTATAGGTCTTTTTTTCCCTTTATTTCTGTTATCATTACCCTTAAACGAACGTTTAACCGAAGGAATTGATTTTTGCGGTTTAATTTTAGCAAACTGTTCCGGTATAGGGGTTAATAAATCTTCTTCGGGGTAAATGCACTCAAATTTTTTACCTAATAATTC
>DAINPX010000034.1:0-14267 GCA_036743235.1 Melioribacteraceae bacterium | reverse complement strand
AAAAATTAACTTACGAAGTTGCTGCTAAAGGAATTGTTTTAATAAAAAAAAAATTTGGCATATTACCAATAGATAAGCCAGCAATAGGAACATTAGCAATAATAGGTCCAAATGCAGCTTATACACGTACCGGTGGAGGTGGTAGTTCTTTAGTAGCTCCTTATTATAATATCTCTCCTTTAGAAGGAATTACTAATAAATATGGTAAACTTATTGATATTAAATACGCCCCCGGTTTAATTTTAGATGGCGATGCCCCTGTAATTGAACCTAAGTATTTTTATTTGGATAAAGAAGGGACAAAAAACGGTGTTTATGTTAAATATTTTGCAAATAAAAATATGCAAGGTACTCCTAAATTAGAACAAGTTGAAAATTCTATTAATAATTTTTGGAGTAATAACTCCCCTATTCTCGACTTTAATAATGAAAATTTTTCAATTGTTTATGAGGGATATTTAAAATTTCCAAAATCCGGCACAACTGTTGTCAATTTAACAAGTGATGACGGAAGCAGATTATATATTGAAGATGAATTAGTTATTGACGATTGGAATGACCATGGAATGGAAACAAAGTCTTTTACTTTTGAAGTTGAAAAGGATAAACTTTATAAATATAAAATTGAATATTACGAAAATATGGGGGATGCCGGAATTAAATTAGGCTGGCAATTACCGGATAACGACTTATTAAAACAAGCTATCGAAACAGCAAAAAATTGTGATTTAGCAATAGTTTTTGTAGGTACAACAGCACATTACGAAACAGAGGGAAAGGATAGAGACGATTTAATTTTACCAAATAATCAAGACGAATTAATTAATAAAATACTTGAAGCAAATAAAAATGTTATTGTTGTAATTACTAGCGGCTCTCCTATTTTAATGGATAACTGGATTGACAAAGTTCCTGCCGTTTTACAAACTTGGTTTGCCGGACAGGAATTAGGAAACGCTGTTGCTGATATTCTTTTTGGTGATTTTAACCCTTCCGGGAAACTAACAATTACCTACCCAAATAAGTGGGAAGATTGTTCGGCATATGATACATATAAAAAAGAAAGCGGAACAACCGAATATGCTGACGGAATTTATGTTGGCTACAGACATTTTGATAAAAAAGGAATAAAACCTTTATTCCCTTTCGGTCACGGTTTATCTTATACAACATATAAATATTCTGATTTGAAAATAAATGAAAATAATGATAAAATTGAAGTTACTTTTAATATTGAAAACACCGGTGCCTTTAACGGTAAAGAAATTGCCCAGTTATATATAATGCCTATTAATTCTAAAATAGATAGACCGGTTAAAGAGTTAAAAGGTTTTGTAAAAGTTCCGCTAAATATAAAAGAGAAGAAAAATGCTAAAATAACTTTAGAGAAGAATGCCTTTGCATATTACGATATGCAAACAAATGATTTCAAGGTTGATAAAGGTGAATATCTCATTCAAATAGGAAGTTCTTCTCAAACAATTTTATTAGAACAAAAATTTGAGATTAAATGATAAAAAGTTGTTTAATTATTTTTATTTTTTCAGCAAATATTATTATTGCTCAAAACTTTAGCGGGGGATATAATTTTTATATCCCCTCTTTAGATTCATCTTCACAAGAATTTTTACCTTCTTTCCCAATAAAACCTATTAATTCTTTCATAACAATTAACGAAGATGGTAATTTTTCTAATAATGGTGAAAGAATTAAATTTTGGGGTGTTAACTTAGTTGCAGAAGGGGCATTCCTTAATAAAGAAAACGCAGGTAAGATTGCCGGTAGAATGCGAAAACTGGGTTTTAATTTAGTCAGATTTCACCATATAGATAACCCATGGGGTTCCGGTTCACTTTTTTACAATATGCCTAATACAAGAACGTTTAATCCTGCAAAATTAGATCTGCTTCATCATACAATTGCAAAACTTAAAGAAAACCGTATTTATAGTAATATTAATTTAAATGTAAGTAGAACATTTAAAATTTCTGATGGAATAACTTATGCCGATTCCCTACCTGAGTTTGGAAAATATGTAACAATTTTTGACAAAAATTTAATTACCCTACAAAAAGAATACGCAAATCAACTATTGACTGCTGTAAATCCTTATACAGGTTTAGCTCTTTGTAACGATCCGGCAATGGCAATGGTCGAAATTATTAATGAAAATTCAATTTTTAGAGCTTGGCGAGACGAAATTTTAAAAGATAAGAGCAGAGGCGGAGTCCTTTCCTATTATCATTCTCGATTATTAGATAGTTTATGGAATGAATTTTTATTAAATAAATATTCTAATACCATTAATTTACAAAATGCATGGAATATCAGTACTGTTAATGCAGGAACAAATTTAGTTAGAGATGGTGATTTCGAATCTAATCCTATTTCATCTAATTGGTCTTTAGAACAAAATAACGGAACAACAGGAACTATCACGAAAGATATTATTAACCCATTTGCGGGAATTCTATCTGCAAAAGTTAATATTACTAATGCTTCCGGTACTTATTGGCATCTTCAATTTAGGCAAACATCTCTCACAATAAAAAAAGATACTACTTATTTAATTAAATTTGCCGCAAAAGCCAATTCTTCAAAAAAGATATATGTTGCATTAATGTTACAAGAATCGCCTTATACTTTTTTTGGCGGAAAAGAATTTTTAATATCGGAAAATTGGCAAGAGTATTCATTTACTTTAACAGGTATCCAAGATGTAATTAATAAAACTAAACTGGCATTCCAGTTTTCTTCAGACGGTACTTATTGGTTTGATAATATAGCTCTTAGAACAGCTCCAATTATCGGCTTGCTTACCGATGAATCACTTGAAGATAAAAATGTAATTAGAAATAACTATTCTGACTTAAAAGCATTTTCAGAGAACAGAATTAAGGATAATTCTGAATTTTATATTAATCTAACAAATTCGTTTTTTAACGAGATGAAAGATTATCTAAAAAATACTCTGAATGTTCAATGTCCTATTGTTGGCACTAACTGGAATATTGGATTTCAAGATTTGATAAGTCAGTCAGAATGTGATTATATAGATAACCACGCTTATTGGGATCATCCTCAATTTCCTGGAATTCCTTGGTCAAATACCGATTGGTTTATTAATAATACATCAATGACAAAAGAAATTGAGAATTCAACTCTTCCAAATCTTTTTGCTGGAGTAAAAATTAAAGGAAAACCTTATACAATAAGCGAGTATAATCATCCTTTCCCAAACAGATTTCAGGCAGAAGCACCTTTGTTTTTAGGAGCCTATTCTACATTTCATGATATTGACGGAATAATGTATTTTGAATATAACGGTTCTTACGATTATTTATCAGATAAAATTTCCGGATATTTCAGTATTCATAATAATCCTCTATTTACTGCTCTTAATCCCTCAATTGCTCGATTATTTCGAGATAATCTGATTTCTAAATCAATAAATACGTTTGATATCAGTTTATCTAAAACTGATATATTTAAAATACCTTCTTTTGATAACGGAATTTGGACAGGATATAATTTTTTTGATAAAAAGATTGCATTTTCAAATAAAACTCAAATTGTAGATTTTGACGCCCCAATTAGTACTGATTTTACAAATTTTCCGTCATTTAACCAAGATGTTATTGTTAGTGATAACAGTGAAATTACAATTAATAAAGCAGGAATTTTATCAGTCGAATCATCAAAATTCATTGGTCTTACCGGTTTTCTCAATCAACACTCTAATTTTTCTTTAAATAATTTTTCATTAAATAATTGTTCGGATTTTGGTACTATCACTTTAATTCCAATTACTAATGATTCTATTATAAACGCTCATAAATTATTATTTACTGCAGTTTCTAAGGTGCAAAATACTGGAATGATTTGGAGCGGACTAAATACAATTAATAATAATTGGGGTAGTAGCCCAACATTATTAAATCCCTTATTAATAGATTTTAGATTAAATATTAATGCAGATTCAATTTATATTTATCCGTTAAATAATATGGGTCAAGAAAACGAATTATTAAAATTTAGATACTACCCTGATGCTTTAGGATGGTTTAACATTGTGATTGACCAATCAATATACAAAACACCTTGGTACGGAATTAAGAGTTTTATTAAAACAACAAGTATTAGGAATGATGGAAACAACGAAATTAATTACAATTTATACAACAATTATCCAAATCCTTTTAATTCAATTACTAATATAAGTTTTTCGATTCCGCAAAAAAGTATGGTAAGTATTACTATTTTCGATATTTTAGGAACTAAAATAAATACAATTTGTAACCAAGAAATGGAACGAGGGAAATATACACTGCAGTGGAATGGATTGGATATTTCTAATCGTTCGGTATCATCAGGTGTATATTTTGTTAAATTTGAGACTTTAAATTATTCAAAAACAATTAAGGCAGTATTATTAAAATGATAAAGATAATCTTACCGATACTATTATTAACAATTAATTTTATTACTTTATTTTCACAATCGTTAAATGTTGCAAAAATAGGAAATGATTTTATCTCGGATAAGGAATTTAAGATAAGATTTGAGACAATGCCACATATAACTGATGATAGTTTTAATCTGGATTCGGTAAAAGTTAAAATATTACATACAATTATAGCCGAAAAACTTTGGTCTAAATATGCAATTGAAAAAGGAATAGATACTACAACTTATTTTAAGATGTTATTTAAGCCAACAGAACGTTTGTTTATTAGAGATGCATTGTATAAAAAGGTTATTGAACCTTTTACAGAGTTATCTGGTGATGATATTAACTTTATTACAAAATACAGCAATTCTAAAGTAATTGCAGATATTTATGCTTTCGATGATTCAATTTCTGCTAATACTGTTTATCTCAGTTTGCAAAAAAATTATACTATACCCGGTAATATTAAAGTATTTGCAGATACCTCTAAAGAAATTACTATAGGTTTTATGGAAGATGAAGAATTGGAAAAACAAATTTTAACTGCTCAAAGTATGTTTATATTTCCCCCTTTCAAAACTTCGGCAGGTTGGTTTGTTATCCATAAAAGGAATAATTTAAGAATTGCCGAGACTACAGATAAACAAAACATATCGACACTTAAACAGAAAATGATTGAAAGAAGAGCAAAAAAGATTGGTGCGGAGTATTTAGGCAAACTATTTTCTGATATTAAACTTTCCGTTAACGAAGATATATTTAATAATTTGGTAAATTCATTTTTCGATATTTATAATAAGAAAATTTCAATTGACTCATCATTAAAATTTAAATCTTTATTAATTGATGAACTTGATATTAAAGATATTAATAATATTATGTACTCTCAATTAAATAAAATTTTAATTGATGCCAATAATCTAAAGTTTGCAACAATTGACTTTACATCGTTTATAATGTATCAAGATTTTAAATTAAAAAATGCGACTAAAGAGGGGATTGCCAAGAAATTGCTTGATTATATAAAATTTTTTGTCGAACAAGAATTAATAACAGAAGAAGGAATAAAACAAAATTTACAGAATTCCCCTGCCGTTAAAAATGAACTAAAAATGTGGAAAGAAAATTTACTTGCTCAGTTAATTGAAAATAGTTTTGTGGATACAATGTTAGTTACTGACACTGAGGTAATTGAGGAGTATAATAAAAGATACTCCGAAAAAAAAATAAAGGAAGAGATAAAAGTTCAAGAAATACTAGTGGATAATTTAGAACAAGTTGAGAATATTCTAAATAAACTGGAAATCGGAAATGATTTTGATAAACTTGCAGAAAATTCTACATTACGTGAAAACTTGAAAATTAAAAAAGGTATAATCGGCTATATAACTAAAGATATGTTTGGTGATATAGGAAGAATAGCTTCGGAGCTAAAAATAAACGATGTTTACGGTCCAATTAAAACAATAGACGGTTATTCGATAATTAAAATACTTGATAAAAAAATTGATTCAAGCAAAGCAAGTTTTGAAAGCGTTAAGGATATTATTAAACAAGGTTTATTTTCCGAAAAATCGTATAAATTACTTAATAATAAAACTGTTGATCTTGCAAAAAAATACGGTATTGATATTAATTTTACAAACCTAACAAATATACGAGTAACAAACATTAATATGTTCACCCATAGGTTTATGGGTTTTGGCGGCAAAATTGCCGCCTCCCCTTTTACCAATAATATTTATGAATGGTATCAAATTTATAAAAAATTACAAAAAGAAAGTTTATAATTATTTTATTCCTGCAATTTTTTCTAACATATCGGTAGTTAGCGATTTTGGTCTTTCAATAGGATATAATAGTGCCCTATCCCAAATAATGTTAGATAAAACGCCGAAGGCTCTACCTACTCCAAATAATACCGTATAAAAGTCGTATTCTCTTAAACCATAATACCATTGAATAACTCCGCTATGTGCGTCAACATTTGGCCAAGGATTTTTTGCTTTACCATGTGCAAGTAATATTTCGGGTACAACTTTATATAAATTTGAAACGAATTTAAACAAATCATCATCGGGCAGATGTTTTAATGCATATTCGCGTTGAGCTTCGTAGCGCGGGTCGGTTTTACGTAATACTGCATGACCGTACCCCGGTATAACTTTTCCGGATTCCAAAGTTTGGTTAACAAATTCTCGAGTTTCTTCTTCATTTGGAATTTTACCTCCCATTTTTTCAATAACACCTTGTATCCAAATTAATACTTCTTGGTTAGCTAAACCATGTAAAGGACCCGCCAAGCCGTTTAACATTGCAGAAGTACTTAGATAAACATCACTTAATGCACTTGCAACCATATGACCGGCATGTGCACTAACGTTTCCGTTTTCGTGATCACTGTGCAATATAAAAAACATTCGTGCCACATCGTCATAAGGTGGATTTATTCCCATCATATGTGCAAAATCACCCCCAAAATCCAAATTATCGTTAGATTCTATTATGTCGCCGTTTTTATATTTTAATCTATAAATATATGCTGCAATAGTACCTAATTTAGCTAAAAGATTTAAGGCATCTTCAAAGAAGTATTCCCAATAATCATTTTTATTTATCCCCTCTTGATATTTTTTTGCAAAGATTGATTCTTTTTGTAAAGATAAAACAGCTGCCGATATCATACTCATAGGATGAGAGTCATTAGGCATTGCCTTCAATACATCATAAACATAATTAGGAACAGATTTTCTTTGTCTAAATTCTTCCAGTAGCTCTTTTATTTCATCACAAGTAGGTATTTCGCCAGTTAAAAGTAAATAAAATAAACCTTCAACATAGGGCATCTCTTTTCCTTTAGGTTTAGGTAATCTTTCCAGAATTTCTTTAATAGTATAACCTCTAAACCTAATTCCCTCTAAAGGATCTAAATACGATATATCTGTAACAAGGCATTTTACTGAACGCGCACCACCGAGTATCTGTTCAATTTTAACCTGATCAACTACTACATCACCATACTCTTTTTGAAGTTTTTTGGTTCTTGGGCGCCATCCAAGAATTTTTTCATTAAGTCTTTCTTTTAACTTACTCATTATAAGTCCCCACTTATTAAAAAACGGTAATTATTTATTCTTTAACACATCTGCAACAAGTCGTCCGCTTAGTATTGCACTTTCTATGGTGCTGGGCAAACTTGTATTTGTCCAGTCGCCGGCAAAAAGTACATTATTGAATAATAACACAAATTTTTCTCTTATCGTTTCAATTTGTTCATTAAAAATAAAGGTTGCACGTTTTTCTTTAATAATTACACATTCCAATATATCATTTTCGGATAATTGGGGGAAATATTTAAATAATTCTTTTAAATAAAGAGTTTTTAATTCGTTTTCGGATAATTCAATTAATTTACCCGGATTACTAGTTACTAAACTTAATACGTTTCCGTTATTAAAGATCCATTGAATTGGTGAACCGGGGATAGTATAATACTTATCAGTCAATTTATTTGTTATAACTTTTAAATGCGCCGAAATTATGGGATTGTATTTTGCTGTATTTAATATTTCTAAATCAAATAATTTTGCTAAAGAATAAGTAGGAATAGCAAAAACGACATAATCGAAATTGTTGTATTTACTTTTTGTAGTAATTATTTCTGTAATTTTATCGGAATTATTAATAACTTTTACAACTCTTTCATTTACCTTATAATTAATTCCTTTTTCTATAAATATTTTTATCGAATTTTCAATAAATATTTTATTTAAAGGAACATTTGGTAATAAAAATCGAAAAGATTTAGAATCGGATAAAAAGATTTTTTTTAATATCTTTATTAAATTGTTTTTACTTATTTCTGTTAAAGCACAGTTGAAGATGCTAATTAAAATCGGTTCCCAAAACTTTGTTATTAATTCTTTTTGCTTATGCTTAATCAGATAATCATAAGCCGATAAATCCCTTTTATCTTTATTGAACAATATGTCAAAAAACAATCCACCAATTTTCATTTTTTCACTTAAAGTTAAATACTTAAAAGTTAAAAAAGCATAAAACAAATTAAATGGATAAAAGTTAGATGAACATTTTAAATAAAAGATTCGATTATTATTTGTTACAAAGGGAATATTAATACCATTAATTAAATCGACATATTGCAATGATTTAATTTTACCCAAAAACTTAATAGTCTCATTATAACAGCCCAACATTAGATGTTGTCCATTATCAATTTCGTTTTTTAATTTATCGGAATAAAAAGAATAGACTTTTCCCCCAAATTTAGGAGAAGCTTCAAGTAAAGTAATATCATATCCCATATCAGCCAAATTTATGGCTGTACTTAGCCCGCTAAGTCCGCCCCCTATAATTAAAACTTTCATTTTAATAAATTAAACTATATTTTGCCCAAACCCCAAATGCTAAATATACTTTTTCAAGTTTTGAGACCGATATTTTTTGAGAATAAACATCGTAGTTTTTCTTTTCAATCTTTTTTAATAACGAATAATAAATATGTTGCATTGCCCTTGCAGGAAATAATCCGCTTTTATCTTTAGGATCTAAATAATAATCGGCTTTCTCAAAATAATTATGAGCTCGATTGGCATTTTTTTTCATCAATTCAATAAATTTATCATTGTAAACATTAGCAAATAAATCTTGTTCGGTATAACCTGTTTCCAATAAATCTTCTTGAGGTAAATAAATTCTGTTTTTTTCGGCATCAACTTTTACATCGCGTAATATATTTGTCATTTGCAATGCTAAACCCAAGTTTACGGCGTAATCGATTGTTGATTTATTTTTGTATCCAAATATTTCAATACACATTAAACCGACTGTAGAAGCTACACGATAACAGTATTTTACCAAATCATCAAATGACAAATACCTTTTGTTTTGTAAATCCATTTCCATCCCTATAATTAATTCAAAGAAGGGTTCAATTGGAATGTTAAATTGTTTTATTATATCTGCAACTTTATTTAATAAAGGATATGACGAATTTCCGCTAATAGATTTTTCAAATTCTATTCTCCATTTTCTCAGTCGTTCGTATTTTATTTCATCCGGTTCATTCCCTTCATCAATAATATCATCAGTTTTTCGGCAAAATGCATAAACGGCATTCATGGCATCACGTTTTGGTTTTGGCAATAAATTAAAAGCATAAAAAAAACTGCTTTTACTACCTTCCGAAATGTCTATAGCACTATTTACTTCATCCATATAAAACTCTTTAATAAAATATAAATAACATCTTTTTTGTCAATAGTCGGTCTATTTATTACTACATTATACTCATTTTTTTTGATTTTGTCAAGTATGGTTAAGCCGCCTAATATTGTTAATTTAATTTGAAATTTTAATCTTAAAGGTAAAAATTTTAATAATTTTGCACCTTCATAAAACATCCTTTCGGTATTTTTTATTTGATACTCCATTAAAGAAATAAAGCTATTATTATACGTACTATTATACAATTCTAAAATTGAGTAATTAAATTTAGTAATATCACTTATCGGTAAATATACTCTATCTTTTTTAATATCGACCGAAATATCTTGCCAAAAATTTGCCAACTGCAATGCGGTACAAATTTTATCTGAGTAATTATCTGCTTCTTCATTATTAATTCCATGTAGCCGTAAAATTAACCGCCCAATAGGATTTGCGGAATTTTTGCAATATCCTAACAATTCTTCAAAGTTACTATATTCTTTTTTAATTAAATCTTGTTTAAATGCTGTTAAAAGATCAATAAATAATTGAGGCGGTAAATTAAATATACTAATGGTATTTACCAATGTTTGCCAAAATACATCATTATAATTGCCGTTAATTGCATTTATAAAATTTTGTTGATATTCATCAAGTAGATAAAGCCTATTTTGATTCTCAAAAATTACTTCATCGGCAAAATCATCGGCTGTACGTGCAAATTTATAGATAATAGCCACATGCTTACGTATTTTTTTTGGTAAAAATAAAGAAATTACCGGAAAATTTTCGTAATGTGATTTTGCTCGAAATAAAGCTAATTGATATTCTTTTTCTAATAAATCCATATAATAATTATTTTATCTTAACAAAAATATGAAAATTAATTTTTTATTAAAAATATTAATTTTTTTCTTGCATTTATATAAATATTGTATTATTTTTACAAGACATTTTTGAAATACTGATGTAGATTAATATGGGAGCTTAGCTCAGTTGGTTCAGAGCACCTGCCTTACAAGCAGGGGGTCATTGGTTCGAATCCATTAGCTCCCACAAAAGATAAAGCCTTATAAATTAACAACTTATAAGGCTTTTGTGTTTTAAATAATTACCCTTCTGTAACGAAATCTGTAACGAATTTTTACATTTTGATTTTAAAATAAAAAAACCTGTGGGGATTAATCCACAGTTTTTAGCTATTATTTTAATTTTGAAAGCTCATCTTTTAGATGATTTGATGAGAATTTTGTGTAATAAGTCATTGTTGTTTTGATATTTGAATGACCTACCAACATTGCTGTTGCTGCTATTGATACACCCGATTCCTGACTTCGTGATATAAAATCCTTTCTGAAAGTTCTGATCGTATATCCCCTATCACTCATCTTTAGGGCTGCGTAATACCTGCGAACGGCTCTTTCCATGGCTTTAGAATTTGAATAGTTAAAAATTCTTCCTGTTTTAACTTCGTTTATTCGAGTAGTCAATATGTCTGTTAATTTTTCATGGATTGGTCTAACAAACCAATTATCTGTTTTTGAAGAGTAAAATCTCATCTCCATTTTCAATAAATCAATTTGTTCGACAGTAATGTTTATTATATCACTTGGTCTAAGCCCCGTGTACATTAACATATAGACCATCGTAGAAAAATTACTGTTTTTGCCTTCGGTTTCTATATTTTAAATTGATAATATTCGGGGTTTATTAATAAATTAGTTAAAGATAATTATTTTTATTATATTAAAACTTACCAAAATGTGTGAAACGAAGTATGACAAACAGAATAGTTAATTAAGGAATAGTAACATGATAATAGAATATTTATCTAAAAAAATACTTTTTATTATATTTTATACTGTTATTACAATTTTTATAACAGTTCCTTTTTTACATGCGGCTTCAAAAAATAAACAGCAAAAACCTGTTACACTCCAGTTAAAATGGAAGCATCAATTTCAATTTGCAGGTTATTACGCAGCAATAGAAGAAGGTTTTTATAAAAACTTTGGTATTGAAGTAAATTTAATTGAAGCAGATGGTACAAATAATCCTGCAGATGCGGTGTTTGAAGGGAAAGCCGATTTTGGAATTACGACAAGTGATATTTTAATTATGCGCTCGCAAAAGAAGGATGCTGTTATTTTGGCTTCTATATTTCAGCATTCGGCACAAATATTATTAGCCTCAAAACAATCAGGTATTAGAAATGTTCACGATTTAAAAGGAAAAAGAATTGCGTTAGAGCCAAATGCAATAGATATTATAACTTATCTAAATAATGAAGGGATTTCACTTGATGAATGTATTATTGAAAAACATAGTTTTAACGCTGATGCTTTGTTGGAAAATAGAATTGATGCAATTACGGCTTATGTAACAGACGAACCTTATGTTTTACAAAAATCAAAATTTGATTTTATTATAATTTCGCCCATGATGGGGGGAATTGATTTTTATGGCGATGTATTATTTACCTCAGAAGAATTAATTAAAAATTATCCAAAGTTAGTAGAGAATTTTAGGAAAGCTTCTCTTCAAGGTTGGAAATATGCCATGGAAAACCAAGAAGAGATGATTGAAATTATATATAATAAATATAGTCAGCGGCATACTAAAGAACATTTGAGATTTGAAGCACGGCATATGAAAAATTTAATTATGGCTGATGTTGTTGAACTTGGTTATTCAAACCCAGGTAGGTGGGAATCGATTTTGAATATTTATAAAAATAAAAAAAAGATCCATCCTTCTTTTACTTTAAACGGATTATTTTATACAGATTATATAAAACTTAAAACAAATATTCCTTGGAAAATAATTATTATTTTCTCATTGGTTTTAATTATTTTTGGAGCCGCAGCTTACTATTATTATTATATTTCAAAAAAACTTAAAGCCGAGATCCAAAAGCGAATTAGAGTTCAAACCGAGCTTTTTAAACTGAATGAAGAATTACAAATTGCCAAACTTAGGGATGAAGAAAATCTATTTCAAAGAAATGTTGTTATACAAGAATTATCTGAAATTAAAGAAAAACTTGAAAAAACAAATTTAGCAAAAGATAAGTTTTTCTCAATAATTGCCCATGATTTAAAAAGTCCCCTTTTTGGTTTATTAGGTATGACCGAAATAATGGCTGAAGAATCTAATTCTTTTAATCTTAAAGAATATTCTTCTATGAGCAAAAACTTACATAAAACCACCTACAATATATTTAAATTATTAGAAAATTTGTTGGAATGGTCAAGAATGCAGGTAGGCGATATTTCTTTTTCACCCCAGATAGCTAATCTATTTAATATTGTTAACAAAAATATTGAAATTATTAGCCCTAGAGCCATCCAAAAAGGGATAAATATTATTAATGAAATATCGGAGACTCAATTTATTTACGGTGATGAAAAAATGATTGATACAATACTAAGGAATCTATTATCAAACTCAGTAAAATTTACAAAACAAAACGGAAAAATAACTATTAAAGCTAAAATAATTGAAAATGAGTTTGTTGAAATTTCTATTGCTGATACCGGCATTGGTATGAGCGAAGAACTACGTAATAAATTATTTAAGATTGAGGAAAAAGTTGGACGAAATGGAACAGACGGAGAAGCAAGTACCGGCTTAGGTTTATTAATATGCAAAGAATTTATTGAAAAACATGGCGGTAAAATTTGGGTAACCAGTAAAGAAAACATTGGAAGTGTATTTTATTTCTATCTGCCTACAAAAACTATTATTTAAAATTTTATGGAAATAAAACTTGGTATTGTAAATTTTAAAACTTTTGGGAAGTCTAATTTGAAGTCATTTTGAAAAGTAACCATGTAAAATTGTTTAAAGCTTTTTGAGTAAAAGTATTATTTACAAAGGTTTACATTTATATATACATAACTAACAAAGCAAAGAAGAATTTTATAAAAATTGCTTAACAATACGATATAAAAGAGAGTATTAAAGACGAAACAGTCCGAAAATTTGTGTAAATTAAAACCAATTCCAAACTCAGTTTTGCCAGTTTAGATTCCATAACCCACCCCCTAGTTTGGATAGTACCTTAACAAAGCACGGGGGGCTGTTTTTAGGCACACCCCTTCTAAGAAAAACTAATATTTTTTATTTTATCTAACCAAAATCATCTTTTTAGTTTCGCTAAATTTACCTGCTTGCAGTGTATAAAAATAGATCCCACTCGATAGTGAAGAAGCATTAAACTCGTGTCTATACCAGCCTGCTTCTAGTTCATTATTAATTAATGTAGCCACTTCTTCACCAATAATATTAAATATTGACAATTTAACAAATTCTTTATTAGGTAAAGTAAAACTTATGATAGTGCTAGGATTAAACGGATTTGGATAGTTTTGCTCAAGAGCAAAATCATTAAGTAAAGAAGTTACTTCAACACTAATTTCATTTGAGAATGTAAATTTTCCGCTAAAATCTATTTGTTTTAGCCTATACAAATAAATTCCATTGAAATTAACCAAATCTTTGAAAGCATATGCAATCGGTTTAGTTGTTGTTCCATTACCTGGTACAAAACCAATATCTTGCCATTGTTTTGTGCTTAATATTTTTT
>DAINPX010000033.1:0-14677 GCA_036743235.1 Melioribacteraceae bacterium | reverse complement strand
ACAAGACAATAAATTATTTGGCAATTGTTATTAATAGAGAAATTGTTGAATATAAATGGATGACTAATGAATAAGCTAAAAGTTTTTAGAGTAAGTATATCGGTTATTGTTTTTGTTTTAACATTATCGTTGTTTTTTGAAATTACGAGAACAATTTTGCAATATATTGCTCATCCTATATTGTTTCTGCAATTTATTCCTTCTCTGTTTAAGTTTTTCACCGGTCTTTCATTTGTATCGATAGGATTTTTATTAATTCTTTTATTAACTTCAATAGTTGGACGCGTTTACTGTTCTACTATTTGTCCGTTCGGTATTTTGCAAGATATCGTATCATTTGTTAGTAAAAAAATTAATTACAAACACAAGTACCGCTTTAGAATTGAAAATAAATGGTTACGTTATGGAATGCTACTTTTAACAATAGCCACTCCTTTTTTTGTTACAATGGCACTTGTTAACTTGTTGGATCCGTATAGTAACTTTGGTAGAATTGCGTCTCAACTTTTTAGCCCGATTTATATATTTTTTAATAATTTGGTCTCTTCGGTATTTGAAATTTTTGGCTCATATGCTGTTAAGCCGATAGGATATAAATCAATCAGATTTGAATTGCTGGTATTTCCTTTAGTTATGTTGCTTACGGTCGGTTATTTAGCTTTTAGATTCGGAAGATTATATTGCAATACTATTTGTCCTGTGGGTACATTATTGGGTTTAGTATCTAAATATTCATTATTCAAAATTAAGCTTGATGATGATAAATGCAAGAGCTGTGGAAAATGCGAATTTGTATGTAAATCGGAATGTATAGACAGTAAAAAAAAGTCGGTTGATTTTGATAGATGTGTCGGATGTTTTAACTGTTTATCCGTTTGTCCGAGTAAAGGAATTACATTAAAATACGACCATAAAAAAACAATAACCTCTAAAGATGAAAGTAAACGGAAGTTTATAAAAGATGTTGCATTATTTATTGCAGGTACAACTATTATTGCAAAGGCGCAAAACTCTATAAAAGTTTATAAAGATAATACTATACCCGTTAATAAAAAACGGTTTGCTACACCTGCAGGAAGTATAAGTAATGAGCATTTTACCGATTTTTGTACTGCTTGTCATCTTTGTGTCTCATCATGCCCAACAGGAGTATTACAACCGGCGTTTCTTGAACATGGTTTAACGGGTATATTACAGCCTTATTTAGATAACCATAAAGGATTTTGCAATTTTGAATGTGTTTTATGCTCCGAAATATGTCCTTCAGGTGCAATTTTGCCAATAAAGCTTTCGGATAAGAAACTTACTCAAATTGGCATTGCTAAATTTGTTGAAAAAAATTGTATCGTTTATACCGAAAGTACGGATTGTGGTGCTTGCAGTGAGCACTGTCCTACAAAAGCTGTTAAAATGGAGCCTATTGGTGGCGGATTGGTGGCACCTAAAGTGTATCCGGAGTATTGTATTGGTTGTGGTGCTTGCGAATATGCATGCCCAACAAAACCTTATAAAGCAATTTATGTAGAAGGCAGTAATTATCATGTTAATGCCAAACCTCCTGTTGTACAAAAAATAATTGTTCCTACCGGAACAGATGAATTCCCGTTTTAGAGTATTATAATTAAAGATTTGCCAAAAATTAATGATTTAATAGATTGTGATATCTATATTTCCGTCTATTATTGTTTCAAAAATGAACTTTTTTTCCTTTTAGTTAAAATTACTTAATCGTTTAAATTATATTTCCCTGCAAAAAAATGTTAATATTCTATATTTGAATAACTTATGATGTCGTTTTTACTGAAAAATGTGGATGAAATTTGTTATTTTGTATTTTTAGATTAATTATTTTGAGATAATGAGAAAACCAAATTTTGTTATTCTTTTAGTTTTTATCAGTATTTTTTTAATAGAACCAACTTATTGTCAAATATCAGATAGTTTAGGTGTTATAGATAGTAATTCTGTTAAAACTATTACTGTTATAGATACACTAAAACCTTTGCAGATAAGCGGTCTTTATAAAAACAGTTTGTATTATAACAAAAGATCAATTGATCTGACTGATTACAAGTATGTAGGAAATGTTATTAATAATGTACCATTCGGTTTTTTTGAAGATTTGGGATATATCGGTCAATTAAGTGAACTTAGTTTATATGGATTAGGTAATAATAATATTACGTTTTTACTTGACGGTATTGAAATAAACAATAGACTTAACAATTCTTTAAATTTATATTCATTACAATTTGAAGCAATTGATTCTGTAGAAATATTAAAACTCCCGCAAGGTTTTCTATTTGGAAGCGGTTTTAATTCTATTGGAATAAATTTTGTTCAAAAAAATGTTTTTTCGGCAAAACCTTATACAAAAATTAGGTATTATCAGGCAGATAACGAAGAAGGGAGTATCGACTTTTTATTTCATACATTCATAACAAAAAGAATTGGAATTCGTTTTAATTTAAGCAATAGCTCGGCAAATAGTAAATATACTAATTCCGATTACGGAAGCTGGCAGGCTTCTATTTATGCAAAGTATTTTGTAAGTAATTCTCTTAATTTTATTTTAGGATATAATTATAGCAGAATTCAAACAAGATTAAACGGTGGAGTAAACGTTGATGAAATTAATAATAAATATGGTAGTAGTTTACAAAACTTTTACATTTATGATAGATTTCTAGCACCTGTTAACTTTTCTACTCGCTACCAAAAAAATTATTTGAATAATCTAAGTCTAAAAATTTTATTGGAAATAATTAAACAGTTGCCGGCAGAAATTACTTTTTATCACCAAAACAATTTAACGGAATTTAGGCAAAATGAAAATAAAATGTCTTCAAACGAAAAATATATTTTTGATAATAATAAATACTTAGTAAGCGGGTTAAATTACAAACAAAATATATCATTATCCGGATTTTTGGACAACATAATTATTGTTAATGCCGAAAGGGTTAAATATTATGCAGATATTCTGAGTTATACTAAAGATAATAATAATATTTCTTTATCAGGGTATCATACACTTAATATTTTAAATAACCTAAAACCGTCTTTATTTTATAAATATTCTACAATAAATAATAAACATTATTTTGGCTCCGGTGCAGGTTTAGATTTTAATTATAATACATTAAATATTTACTTTGGATTTTCGGATTATACAAAACCGCAACAGATATTAACAGGTGATTTTAGCTTAAATGATGAAAAAATTAGGACAACAGAATTAAAATTTGGTTATAATACGAAACAAATACAAGCGGGGTTGTCATATTTTGTTTTTAACGGAACAAATCACACTTTCGGTATAATTAATAGAAAAACAGTTGCCCTTAAAAGCGATGAAATTATTTCATATCTACAAAAAGATTTGAAATATAGCGGAATAAATATAAATGTAAACTATAATATTTGGGTCTTACAATTTACGTTAAATGGAAATTATTATTTTAACACGAGTGATATTATAAAAAATTATTCTGTTTACGGAGGAATTTACTATATTGATACACTATTTAATGATAATCTAAAATTAAAAGCAGGCGTTAATATTAAATTTGTTGAAAAAGAAATTGGTAAAGTTTATGATTATAATTCAGGTATAGGAGCATTTTATTACTTGGGTGACGATATGTTAATTCACAGATTCAACGATGTATATGCTAAAGATTCATTTAGGGCGGATTTTTTTATTGCCGGTAAAATTCAAGATTTGGCGACAATTTATTTTGTTTTCCAAAACATTTTTGATGAAGAAAACTATTATATTCCCGTATATCCTTTAGAATCCAGAAGTTTTAGATTTGGATTTAATTGGGAATTGTTTAATTAACAATTATTAATTTAAGCACAATACAATCAATTGAATTAAGTAAATTAAAATATAACGAGGTTACTATGAAAAAACTAATTTTTGCCATTTTTATCTTGGCTACAATAAATTTGTATTCTCAAGTACTTAGCTGGTCTCCGGCTTTTGCAACAGATACGGATTCTATTGTAATTGTTTATGATGCAACACAAGGGAATGGTGCACTTGCCAATGCAGGACCCCCAATTTATGCTCATATTGGAGTAATTACAAATTTAAGTACAAGTCCATCCGATTGGAAATATGTTAAAGCCGGTTGGAGTCAAAACATTCCGGCATGTTCTATGATTTTTTTGGGCAATAGTAAATGGAAAATTGCTTTTAAAATTCGCGAATATTTCGGAGTTCCGGCAAATGAAGAAATATTAAAAATAGCAGTTATTTTTAGAAATGCTGCAGGAACAATTGTTGGGAGGGGGTATGATGGCGGCGATATGTTTATTCCTGTTTATAAACCCGGATTAAATATAAGAATTGATAAACCTTTTATTTTTCCGTTGTTTGTCAACTTAAATCAACAAATTCAGGTAATGGCTGTAAGTAATCAAGCAAATAGTATGAAGCTTTTTGTGGAAAACGAATTATTAACGGAAACTAATAACGATACGTTAAATTATACTATTAACGTAACACAATACGGCACAAAGTTGTGTAAAGTTTTTGCTTACGATATCTCGGGAAATTCAAAAGTCGATTCTTTTTATTATACCGCAAAACAACCGATTGTGGTTGAACCGTTACCAAGCGGTGTAAAACCCGGTATTAACTACATAAACAATACAACGGTTACATTAGCGTTATTTGCCCCTGCAAAAGAGTTTGTTTATGTTATTGGCGATTTTAATAATTGGCAAGTTGATCCTAATTATCACATGAAAAGAACACCCGATGATTCGACTTATTGGGTTACTATTAATAATTTAACACCCGGAGAGGAATATGGTTTTCAGTATTTAGTCAATGGGGTTTTAAGAACAGCAGACCCTTATGCCGAAAAAGTATTAGACCCTTGGAACGATTCATATATTTCCAATACGACTTATCCCAACTTAAAACCTTATCCTACAGGTAAAACTACCGAAATAGTTTCTGTTTTACAACCCGGCAAAACCCAATATAATTGGACAGCAAATAATTACGTTAGACCAAAGAAAACCGATTTGGTTATCTATGAACTTTTATTACGTGATTTTTTAAATACTCATGACTACAAAACTTTAATAGATACTTTAGATTATTTGGAGAACCTTGGAATTAACGCAATAGAACTTATGCCGTTTAACGAATTTGAAGGGAATAATAGTTGGGGGTATAATCCTTCATATTATTTTGCCCCGGATAAATATTATGGAACTGATTATGATTTAAAGAGATTTATTGACGAATGCCATAAACGGAATATTGCGGTAATTATGGATATGGTATTAAATCATTCCTTTGGACAATCGCCGTTTGTAAGGTTGTATGCTACAGGTAATTATGGACCTCCTTCTGCTCAAAATTTATGGTACAACATTAATGCAACACATCCTTATAGCGTTGGATACGATTTTAATCATGAAAGCATCCATACAAAAAGATTAGTTGACAGAGTATTAAAGTATTGGGTTGAAGAGTATAAAATTGACGGTTATAGATTTGACCTATCTAAAGGTTTTACTCAAAAAAATAGCGGCAGCAACGTATCGTTATGGGGGCAATATGACCAATCAAGAATAAATTTGCTTAAACGAATGGCGGATGTTGTTTGGGGTTATTCACCAAATACTTATATGATTTTAGAACACTTTGCCGATAACAGTGAGGAAACGGTTCTTTCCAATTATGGTTTTATGCTTTGGGGCAATATGAATAATTCTTACAACGAAGCAACCATGGGGTATAACGGAAGTATTGCTGGAGTTTCGCACAAAAGTAGAGGTTGGAGTTCTCCTAATTTAGTAGGTTATATGGAAAGCCACGATGAGGAAAGGTTAATGTACAATAACTTAACTTTCGGAAATTCAAGCGGAAATTATAATGTTAAAAACGAATCTACGGCTTTAAGCCGCATGCAAGCAGCAAATGCTTTCTTTTTAACTGTTCCCGGTCCTAAAATGATATGGCAATTTGGTGAACTTGGCTACGATGTTTCTATTAACTACCCTTGTATGACAAGCAATTGCAGATTAGACCCTAAACCGATAAAATGGGGATACTTTACTGACTATAATAGAAAAAAACTTTATAAATCTATCGCAGCAATTAATAAAATTAGAAAAGATCTTGATGTTTTTGAAACCGATGATTTTGTTATTGACGGAGCAAATAAACAAAAAAGAATCAGCTTAAATCACCCGAGTATGAAGGTTAATATTATTGGTAATTTTGATGTGGCAACCGGCACAATTAATCCAAACTTTCAAAATACAGGTAAATGGTACGATTTCTTTTCCGGTGATAGCATAGTTGTAAATAACACGACTCAAAATATTGAGTTGTTACCGGGAGAATTTAGAATTTATACTACGGTAAAATTATCTAACCCGGGTGAAGATATTTTAGTTAATGTGGAAGATTTATATGATAACGGATTAGGAAATACAATTAATTTTAATTTAGAACAAAACTTCCCTAATCCGTTTAACCCATCTACTCAAATAAAATATAATTTGCCGACTGCAGGAAATGTATCCTTAAAAATATATGATGTGTTAGGTAATGAAGTTAAAACTTTAATTGAAGGATTTCAATATCCCGCAACCCACTCCATAATGTGGAATGGTGATAATAATACGGGAAATATGGTTTCAAGCGGTGTATATTTCTATTCGTTAAAATACGATAATAAAATTATTACCCGCAAGATGATGTTAATTAAATAGAAAATCAGTTAATGTAATTATAAAATTTAAAGACGCTCGGAAAATTCGGGCGTCTTTTTATTTTTAAAAACTTTATTAAAATCTATAAAAAAAACATTAAATTTTTTTTGAATCCTTTTGTTTATTCCTTCATCTAACGGTTTATGTTTATAAATAATAAATAAACCAACCAATACATGAGGAAAAAATGAAATACGTATTACAAATTTTAACATTAGTAGTTATAACCGCTTCGCTAATGTTTGCACAAAGCGGAACAAAAATGTTAGGAGTAAATGCAAAATCGGTAGGTAGGGCAGGTACAATTTTAGGAACGTTCGATTCTCCCGATCTTATGATGAATAATCCGGCGGGAATATCATTTATTGAAAACAGCATGCTTGATTTTAATATTTCTTTAATGTTTCCTTCTACACACTTCAAAAATTCTATTAACGATGTTGATGGAGATAAAAATACTTTTGTTATGCCCGATTTGGCATTTATCAATAAATACAAAGACAGTAAATTAACTTGGGGAGCCGGAGTGTTTACTGCCGGCGGTATGGGTGCAGATTTTTTGTTAAAGCACGAGCTTTTCCGTTCGCAAAACGGTGAATATCAATTACAAAAATACCACTCGATGTTAGCGGTTATGCAAGGCGGTTTAAGTGCAGCATATAAATTAACAGAAAATTTTTCGGTTGGTGTTACTGCTCATGTTGTATTTAGCATGTTGGAATTTTCAATGCCTTATTCATTAAATCCTTCTATAATGAAAGGAACGGCAATGCCGGGAATGACATTTGGTCAGATTTTTGCCGCTCCTTCTAACATGGGAGGATTTGGATATAGTGAAGTAACAGCGTTAGCCGAGATGAAAGAATTATCGGGTTTTGGCTTTAACGGTAAATTGGGTTTTGCTTATGTTCTAAACGAAAATATTTCTTTTGGACTTTCATATTCCTCACCAACAACAATAAACTATAAAAACGGTAAGGCAAATATGGATATGACGGCACAATTAAATGATGCCTTTGGTAAAGCCGTTCAGGGTTATATGATGCAAAACCCCGGTGTAACCATGCAAGATGCTCAGGCGGCAGTAATGAACCAATTTGCAGGTATGGGTATTGAGTTAAATAAAGGAGTAATTGCCGATTATGATTTAGAAGTTGAACTAACCTTTCCGCAAATAATAGGATTTGGTTTTGCATATAAACCAAATAAAGATTTTACTCTTTCCGGTGATTTTGAATGGCAAAATTGGAAAAATGCATTTGATAAAATGACTATTAATTTATCAAACGGTACAAATAGTAATATTAATAAAATGCTTGGTAATTCCGGTGATTTTACAATGGAATTTCCGATGAATTGGAAAGATGTTATTGCAGTAAAATTGGGTGCTGAATATGATATTAACAAAGATTTCACATTCCGATTAGGGTATAGCTACAATCAAAATCCTGTTCCCGAAACCACTGTATTTCCTGTATTTCCTGCAATTGTTGAACATCACTTAACTTTTGGCGGTAGTTATAAAGTAACAGAATTATTTACAATTCATGCTGCATTTGAAACTGCATTAAATAAATCGATGGATGCAAGTAATAATAATATTATAGCAAACGAATATAAAAACAGTACAAGTCAGTTATCTACAATTTTAGCTCATTTAGCATTTTCATATCAACTGTAATTAAAAACAAATGCCGTAATTAACTTAACATTAATTACGGCATTAAACTTTTTCAAAAATTAAAAAATTGTCCTCACTCAAAAATTTCAACTCTTGGTAAATTCTACAAAAAAAGTTGTTCCTTTATTTAATTCGCTTTCAACCCAAATTTTACCGCTACAGGCTTCAACAATCCTTTTAACAATAAATAAACCTAAACCGGTACTTGGTTCACCCGCAGTACTTTTAGCAGATGTTTTTTGAAAAGGCTTAAAAAGTAGTTTTAATTCATCAGAGGCAATCCCTTGTCCTTGATCTATAACTTTTACTAAAATGCTTTTGTGTAAATTTTCAAGTACAACAGTAATAGTTGTATTTGGGTAGGAAAATTTAATGGCATTTGTTAATAAATTAGTAAAAACCTGCTCAATTTTATTTTTATCCGTGTTAATATTTATAGAATCTTCACAATTAAAAATTATTGCAATATTTTTTTGTTCTGCAATCATTCTTTGACGTTTTATTATTTTTGTTAAGAATGATGTGATATCAAAATCTTCTTTATTAAGTGATATATTACCCGATTCTATTGTCGATACATTCAATATGTCGGATAATAACCCGAGCATAAAATTACTTAAATATTTGATCTCTTTAACAAATTCGGTTTGTTCTTCGGAACAATCGCTTTCTTCCAAAAACTCGCAATAATTGGATATACTGCCTATAGGATTTCTTAGATCGTGAGCAGCCATTCCCAATAAATAATTATTTAGTTTTAATGATTCTTGCAATTTTTCATTTGATTTCGAAATCTCTCTTTGCATGTTAACTAATTCGTTGTTTAGCTTGCTTAGTTCGTCTAAAATATTTCCGTTATCTTGCAAATAGGGAGTATTTATGTTTTGTTGTTTACTAAAATCACGAATAAGATTAATTTGTTCGGAATTTATTAACGAAATAGCATCTAAAAACTTTGTAAAATTAATTTGGCAAGGAGAGGCAAAAATATATATTTCTCCTTCGTTAATAACACCGCTAAAATATTGTGGTGTATATTCGGATATTTCCGGTTTAATGAACAATTCCCAACTAAAGGAAGCCGTCCTTTTTTTTATATCCGTTAAAAAATTTAATGCAGTACACATAGATTCCGGAGTAAATAAATCGATAAACATTTTACCTTTTAAATCATTATATTTCAAATAATTTTTTATGTATTTAATCGAAATAATTTTACCGGTTGTATCACAAATAAAGAATAAACCATCGTTAGAATAAGACATATTGCTCTCTTTAGTTAGAATAAAAGGAATTAGCTAAAAAATAAGCAGAATCAAAATCATAAGCCAACCCGTCTGCTCCTATCTTTTGCCATAAATCGGTACTTAAAGTAAATGGGTAACCGCCAACAATAATTTTTGTATCTTTGGTGGTTTCATCTGCTTTTATTTTTAAAATTATTTCTTCTACGGTTGAAATATTAAATGTCATTGTAGCAGATAATGCCAATACTTTTGGTTTGTAAAGTTGAATAGCTTTAATTAAGCTGTTTTGTGGTGTGTTTGCTCCAAAGTAATAAGTATCCCAACCGCTTAGCTCAAATAAATCTGCAATCATTCTTGGTCCCATTTCGTGCAATTCTCCGGTAACACAGGAAATAACAATTCGTTTATTTTGTTTTGGACTGTTAAATAGATGGGGATAAAAACGAGACATAATATATTGTGTTGCTGCAGTAATGAAATGCTCTTGAGCGACAAAAATTTTACCGGTTTGCCATAACCTGCCAACTTCTTTTTGGGTAACCTGAAAAATATGTATGTATATATCTTTTATCGATGTCCCGTTTTCAAAAATATCCGAAATTAATTTATAAGCATCGTTTTTGTTCCCTTCAAGTAAAAATGCTAAATATTTTTCGGCAACAACCTTTAATGGATTATCCGGTTTAAAAAAAGATATGCTTTCGGTTATTTCATTATTATAAATATCTATTGCTTTATTAATATAAGAATTAGCAATAAACAAATTATCTTTATGCATAATTGTTTTTAATGCTTCCTTAGTAACAATAAAATTATTTATTACATCATCTTTTGGAAGATTAATTGAGGCAAAAAATACTCTTGTCCAACGAACATACTCTTCAAAAAAAATAGGTGCTTCGTGGTATAAAGCTTCTGCAAGATATATAAGATGAAAATGTGTATCTTCGTAAAAATGCCTTTTTTGTAAAGGAGTATAATTTGCCAAATGCGGATGCAATTCAATTTGTTTGTTAACAATAAATTCTGTTAAAGTATCTATAGAATCTTTAATTATTTGCCCGGTCTGTTTTGTGATAGTCATATAATGTTAAATTATTTATACACAATTATTTAGTTGTATTTTGAAAATACTGATTATTCTAACTATTGTCAAACAATATAATATAATTAGTCGCAATTTTTGTGTAATCATTTATTATAGTATTTGTTTAATCCTAAAAATGTTATATATTTGTGTACGTAAACGTACATATTAAATAAAAGTAAACGTTAAGGAATAGTTAATGGCAAATATTTATCTATTAAATGAACTTTCGGAAAAGTTAAACATACCACATCATCAATTAACAGAATGGGAAAAAGACAAGCTATTTAAACCTGCGGGTTATACCGAAGACGGAGTGCCGTATTTTACTGAGGAAATATTTAAAGAATGCACGGTAATACAAAATTTTATTAATTTGGGATACTCGGTTAATGAAATTCAAAAGATAATTAAAAACGTTGGGCTGCCCAAAGAGATAGTAAACGGAAAGAATACACGCTTAAAGAAAAAATTATTAACCGTTGGTGAGCTTGCAGAAAGGGCTAATATATCTGCAAGAACTATTAAACATTGGGAAGATAAGGGAATTATTGAACCGGATATGCGAAGTGAGGGAGGATTTAGATTGTATGGCGAAAATTATGTCTTTTTTTGCAGCCTTATTTTAGACTTGCAAAACTTTAATTATTCGCTTGATGAAATAAAAATTATATCGGATTATTTTAGGAATTTTTTATATTTTCAAAAATCACCCGAACAATTTACCAAAGAGGAAATAAATATTGAAACACAAAAAATGGAGAAAGAAATAGCAAACCTTTTTGATAAAATGGGGAAATTAAAAGAGGGAATTGAACGATGGGAAAAGTTACTAAAAAGTAAACATAAAGAAATTGAAATGATAAAACAAAAAAATGAAGAGAGGGTAAATTGAGTTATTGCGAAAATTATTATAAAATGGCAAATGCTTTTAAAAATGATGAAACTTTTGTTATTAATAATGAAGAAGTAAAATTTTACAATCAAAAATTTATTTCATTAAATAGCGATGTTAATTGTTACGAACATAAAATTTTTGAAAACGGATATTTGTTAAATGTATTATTAAACTATTACTTAAACAACAATTCATATTCCAAAAAATATATTTTCCCCAATATTTGCGAAAATAAAACTTTTTTTGAATGCAACAATAACTTCACTTATAAAATATTACATCCTTTAAATGGTAAAGCAGCCAAAGAAATTGTAATAATTTTACACGGTTTAAATGAACGTGATTGGTTTAAATACTTAACTTGGGCTGCAGAATTGTTTAATAAAACCGGAAAGAGTGTCGTTTTATTTCCGCTTTCCTTCCATATGGATAGAGCACCTATGGAATGGAGTGCAAGTAGAATTATGAATGAAGTTTCTAAAGAAAGAAAGAATTTAATTCCTAATTTAGCAAATTCGTCATATGCCAATGCTGCATTAAGTACTAGAATGAATTTTGAACCGGAAAGGTTCTATTTATCCGGAATTCAAAGTTACTTAGATGTAGTTCAATTTATTGAAGAGATAAAAGCAAACAAACATAATATGATTTCGCAAAATGCTAAAATTGATTTCTTGGGATACTCTGCAGGGGCTTTTTTAGGCGAATTATTGATGATGGGGAATTACAAGAATTATTTATTGGATAGTAAATTATATATGTTTTGCGGAGGTTCGATTGTTGAAGAGATGTACCCAAGTAGTAAATCTATTTTAGATGGAGAAGCTACCGATATTATGAAAAAATATTATACCAATAATTTTGAAGAAAATATAAAAAGAAATGATTATGTGTGGGAAAAGTTTAATAAAAATGAAGAAATAAGTTTGATATTTAAGGCAATGTTATCTAATAATAAAATGCAAAATTTAAGAAATTCGTTGTTAAGCGGTATAAGTAAAAAAATAAAAGTTACGGTACTGGAAAAAGACAAAGTTTTTAGTTTGCGGGGAATTAAAAATACATTTAATGTGCTGCCGGTAAATAAGATTAATATATTAGATTTTGATTTTAATTATACACACGAAAAACCATTCCCCGATAAATGCATTTATAATGATAAAGTAACATATGCCTTTAATTATATATTGAATGATATTTGTGCTTTTTTAAGTTAGTTATAAACTTTTTTAACATAAAGTGGAATGTAGATATTTAGTAAACAGATAGAAGAACAGTATAAAAATTGATTAATTAACTGTTAAGTTTAGTAAATTTCCCATTTGTATTTAAATTTAACACTGCTGTTTTCAGGGTAATGAGGTTTCTATTACTGTTATATCAACATATTTTACCCATATCAATTCAATATTTTTCTTGGATGCATAATTATCTATATATATCAATTTTATCGGTTATATCGTCTTCAATAAATTTACCTTTAACTTTAATGGTTAATTCATCATCTGTTAGTTTTAGGTATAAAAAAAATCAGTTACCGGTAATTTATTATCATACCCGGTTTATATCTAAAATTTGTTAGCTCATCTGTTATTTTTTATGTATTGTTATTAGTTATATTTTGGATCTGTTTGTAACCCAATCTAATAAAAACAAACTGCCAAGTAATAATAATGGAAAAATAAGCATAATAAAATATTCAAAGTTTCTTATTTTAATAAATAAAAACATTACTATTGAAGATAAAAAAAACAAAATTGCCCCCAATAATGATTTTTTCCAGGATATAATTAAAATGATTAAAAGAATAAATGTGGGAATATTATGGATTAAAAACCCCAATAACATAGCGCTAAACGGTATTTTTTGGTTAAATGTATCTAAAGAAAACATCCCGATAAAGCAGGTAAATAATATGCTTACAATACGGGGTAACCAAAATATCAATTTATTTTTTATAGAGCTCATAATTAACATAAATTTATAATTTGTTAAAATAACAAAATTAAAAAATAAAACAAAAGGAGTAAAAAAGGTTTACCCCTTATTTAGTAATAACAATAATGTATTTTATTAATTAATCAAACAGTATGTCTAAAATATATAAAAATTACAAAAATTAAAACTAAAACGTAATGAATATTTTTTATACAAGTAAAAAAGCGTATATTTATAAAAAATAAATTTTAACAAAATATTTAATAATAGGGGAAAATATGAACGATAAATTAAATAGCGAAATGAAGCAAAGTAACAGGATATTAAAAGCAGTATTCCCCGGTAAATATTTACAAGGTTCGGGTTTGTTAAAAGAATTACCGGAATTAGTTAATATATTTGGTATAAGCGGAATGATATTAACTTCAAAAACCGTAAATAATAATATATTATCCCATCCGAATAACAATGGATTATTTGAGAGTTTGATTATAACCGAATTTAATGGGGAATGCAGTAATAAAGAAATAACGCGAGTTAAAAAAAGTGTTGAAGAAAACAACATAGATGTTTTAATAGGAATGGGGGGAGGAAAAGTAATTGATACTGCAAAAATTGTTGCAGATAAAGTTGATATTCCGGTTATCGTTTTCCCCACAATAGCCTCTACAGATGCCCCTTGCAGCGGTGTTGCCGTAATTTATACGGATGATGGTGTATTTGAATCGGTTTATTACCTAAAATTAAATCCACAAATAGTAGCTATTGATATGGATATTATTAAACTTGCCCCCGTTAGATTTTTAATAGCAGGAATTGGCGATGCTTTGGCAACTCGGTTTGAAGCAGAGGCATGTTATAGAGCAAAATCTAAAAACGAGTGTGGCGGATATGGTACGTTAACTGCATTAAATTTGGCACAACTATGTTATTCAACAATATTAAATTACGGTGAACCGGCAATTTTGGCTAATAAAAATAATGTAGTAACTTATGCATTAAACCACGTTGTAGAAGCTAACACCCTTTTAAGTGGAATAGGTTTTGAAAGTGCAGGTCTGGCGGCGGCTCACTCAATT
>DAINPX010000032.1:0-14908 GCA_036743235.1 Melioribacteraceae bacterium | reverse complement strand
GATTTTAATCATCTTTATTAATGTGGCAATAATTACGGCGGTAATTTTTGGTTATATTTATAATGTATCGCGAGATATTATTAAATCAAATCTTAATAAAAATTCCGAGTTGCTTCTTAATTCTACAGTAGGCAAAGTAGAAAAAATACTTACAGGTATTGAAAAAGTGCCCGATAATTTTGCGCGAATTGTGGAAAAACGTAAACATAGCGATGACGAACTGCTTGAGATTTTAACAAATGTAGTAAAAAACAATGAATCTATTTACGGCTCGGCAATAGCATTTGAATCGGAATATTATGCAAATAATAAAAAATATAACTCGTTATATGTATATAAAGAGGATGGGACAATATACTCCAAACCTTTAGGGAACGAGAATTATGATTATTATACATGGGAGTGGTATAGTAAACCCAAGGAACTTGGGCATTCTGTTTGGTCTTTACCCTATTTTGACGAAGGGGGAGGAAATATATTGATGTGCACTTATTCGGTACCTATGTATAAATACGATAATTTTGGGAGTAAAACGTTTATCGGTGTATTTACTGCTGATGTATCGTTGGATTGGCTAAGTGAAATGATTTCATCCGTAAAAGTGGAAAAAACGGGGTATGCATTTTTAATTGCCAAAAACGGGGTAATAATTACACACCCTTTGCAAGAACTTATTATAACCGAAACTATTTTTAGTATTGCCGAAAGAGCAAAATCGGAACAGTTGAAAATTATTGGTAAAAATATGATAAACGGCGAGACGAGTTTTGCCGAAATAGAATATAAAAATATTGCTTCGGGAAAATTAAGCTGGATTGCATATGCTCCTGTAAATAGAAATATGTGGTCTTTAGGCATCGTTTATCCTGTAGATGAGTTTACTGCTCCTTTAAATAACTTGTTTAAAGTAGTTATTACGATGTCGGTAATTGGGGGTATTATACTATTGTTGGCAATAATATTTATATCCAATTCAATAACAAACCCTTTGCGAAAATTAGTAAACGCAACAAATAATTTTAGCGAAGGAAATTTTGATATTGAAATACCCAAATACAAATCTAAAGATGAAATTGCAGAATTAACCGATTCGTTTTCGGCAATGCAAAATAAATTAAAAGATACGATTGGAAAATTGCGGAAAGCAAAAAAAGAACTTGAAGAATACAACGAAACATTGGAAATAAAAGTAAAAGAAAGAACTGCAGAAATTGAAGCTAAAAATATAGAGTTGGCAAAAGCTTTAAGAAACGTAAAAGAATTAAGTACTATAGGACAGCAAATAAATTCTACGCTAAATTTAGAATCAATATTTAATACCGTTTATGAAAGCGTAAATAGTTTATTGGATGCCAATACTCTTTTAATTATGCTTGCAAATAACAAAGAAAATACTTTGGAGTGTAAACTTGCTATTGAAAACGGAGAACGTTTGCCGGAATTTGGCTTTAGTTTGGAAGATAAAAACCGGTTTGGTGTTTGGTGTTACGATAACAAACAACCGGTGTTTATTAATGACGTGGATGTGGAATATATAAACTATATTGCCCATAGAAACAAACCAAAAGCAGGTACATATGTGTCTTCACTTATTTATTTGCCTTTAATGGTAGGCGATAGAATTATTGGGGTTATTTCGTGCCAAAGTTTAAGTAAAAATGCATATACCGAAAGTCATCTTAATATATTAAAAAACTTGGCTATATATACTGCCAGTGCTTTAGAAAATGCTTTTGCGTATGAAAAAGTTAATTTGGCAAACAAGGAATTAAAGGAAGCCCAAGCCCAATTAATTCAAGCAGAAAAAATGGCATCACTTGGTCAATTAACTGCAGGAATTGCGCATGAAATTAAAAATCCTTTAAACTTTATTAATAATTTTTCCGAGCTATCAATTGATTTATCGAAAGAGCTATCGGAAGAGTTGGAAAGCCAAAAAGATAAATTGGATGAAAAATCATTAGATTATATTAATGAGATTTTGGGAGATATTTCGCACAATGTTAAAAAAATAAATGAACACGGAAAAAGAGCCGATAGTATTGTTAAAGGAATGTTGTTACACTCTCGAGGAAAAGCAGGCGAAAAACAAAAAACCAATATTAACGATTTGGTAGCAGAATACCTTAATTTAGCTTATCACGGCTTTAGAGCACAAGACTCGTCATTTAATATTAAAATGGAAACGGATTATGACACTAATCTGGGAACAATTAATATAGTACCCCAAAATATTAGCCGAGTTTTATTAAACATTTTTAATAACGGATGTTATTCGGTCAATGAAAAAAAGAAAGAAAAGCAAGACGGTTACAATCCTACAATTAAAGTTATAACTAAAGATTTGGGAGATAAAGTTGAGATAATAATAAATGATAACGGAAAAGGGATACCTCAGGAAATTATAGATAAAGTATTTAATCCGTTCTTTACTACTAAACCAACCGGAAAAGGAACAGGTTTAGGTTTATCATTAAGTTACGATATAATTGTACAAGAACATAAAGGTGAAATAAAAGTAAATTCCGAAGTAGGAGAATTTGCAGAGTTTACAATAACGTTACCAAAAATCTAAAGGTTTTTTTATGATTAAAATAATGGTGGTAGATGACGAGCAAGATATTCAAGCGTTATTTCGTCAAAAGTTTAAAAAAGAAATTAAAGAAAATCTTATAGAATTTTATTTTGCGTTTTCGGGAGAAGATGCGTTAAAATACCTTTCAACTGCAAAAGCGGCCGATTTGGTTTTAATTCTTTCCGATATTAATATGCCCGGAATGAACGGGCTGGAATTATTACGAATACTTAAAGAAGAATATGCACATCTAAAAGTATTTATGATAACTGCTTACGATGACAGTTATAAATATCAAAAAGCACAGGAATATGGTGCCAACGATTATTTAACAAAACCGATTGATTTTGAAAAATTAAAAAATGCAATAAATTCATTAATAAAATAAAGTGGATAATATGAGCGAAAAAATGTTGGTTGTAGATGACGAACCCGATCTCGAGTCGTTAATTCGTCAAAGGTTTAGAAAAAAGATTCGTGAAGGAGAATATGAATTTGTTTTTGCTTCTAATGGTTTAGAGGCATTGGCCAGATTATTGGAACATAAAGATATAGGAATTATTTTAAGCGATATTAATATGCCGGAAATGGATGGTCTTACGTTATTGGCAAAACTTAACGAATTAAAAAATCCTGCGTTGCGTACAGTTATTGTATCTGCCTACGGTGATATGGATAATATTAGAACCGCAATGAACAGAGGAGCTTTTGATTTTGTAACAAAACCGGTGGATTTTACCGATTTAGAAACTACAATTGAAAAAACAATAACCGAAATTAATACAATAAGAAATGCCCAAAAAGAGCATGATAAACTGCTGGCAATTCAATACGATTTGGATACTGCTCGAAATATTCAATCGGCAATTTTAATAAAAAATTTTCCTCCTTTCCCTACGTTAAAGGAATTTGACATTTTTGCCAAGATGGAGCCCGCCAAAGAAGTGGGAGGAGATTTATACGATTTCTTTTTATTAGATAACGATAGAGTTGGTTTTGTAATTGGGGATGTTTCGGGAAAAGGGGTGCCTGCAGCAATATTTATGGCAGTTAGCCGAACTTTAATTAGGGCAACCGCATTAAAAGGAATTCCACCCGACGAATGTTTGACATACGTTAACAGTTTACTATGTAAAGAAAGCGTTTCAAGTATGTTTGTTACGGTTTTTTATGGTATTTTAAATTATAAAACCGGTGAATTGCATTATACAAACGGCGGGCATAATCCTCCGTACGTATTATCCGATAAAGGGGAATTACAAACTATTGATTTAACCGGAGGAGTTGCTTTGGGTATTGTTGAAGGTTTGGAATTTAAGAGCAATAAAATTATGCTTAATCCGGGCGATACCGTTTTTACGTTTACAGACGGTGTTACGGAAGCAATGGATAAAGACTTTGAACTTTATGACGAAGCCAGATTGGAAGCATTTTTGAAAGAAAGGCATAACTTAGAACTAAGCGAGTTGGTTAACGAATCTTTTACCGATGTACATGCTTATGCTAACGGGGCAGATCAATCGGATGATATAACAGTGCTGGCAATTAAATATTACAGAAAATAAATAACAAAACTATGTAACCATTATTTTAAGGTGGTATATGTTTGATATTATTAAAGATGCAGATAATAAAATTAAATTTATAGGTCAATTTATGGCAACCGATATTGAAAGGGCGGAAAATTATTTGAATGAAATAAACCAAACTTCTAAATTAGACCTTAGTGAATTAAAATATATATCTAGTGCGGGATTAAGTGTATTGCTGCGTGCCCAAACAAGACTTAAAAAAATGGGGTATGAATTGATTTTATGTAATTTAAATAAGACTGCAAGTGCAATTTTTAGAACTGTAGGATTTGAAGCATTATTTAAAATTGAGTGAGAAAATAATTCTCGCTCAATTTATAATAACTAATTTGCAGACATAAATAATGCATTATTGGGGCATGTATAATTACATAAAGAACAACCCGTGCACTTTAATTTATTAATTAGAAGTGTATTATTATCATAATAAATGGCATCGCCTCCGGAATTATTGCATATTTTTATACATGTTCCGCAATTTTTACATCTTTCGTAATTAATTGAAGCTGTAACCTTATAATTTCTATCCAACTTATCATGAGTAGTTATTCTATTTAAGGCAATTCCTTTTATTTCTTTTAAGGAGGAAAATTCTTTTCGTTTCAAATAATCCGATAAACCGAGTTTTAGTTTATCGATTATTCCAAAACCGCTTATCATTACTTCTGTACAAATTTGTACAACATCGGCACCTACGGCAATATATTCTACAGTATCAACCCAGTTGGAAATTCCACCGACTGCATGAATTGAAATACTATTTCCATTTTTAGATATGTTTTGTAAAGCTAACCCAATTTCGGCAGTACACCTTAATCCTATCGGTTTTACACTTTTACCGGAAATTCCTCCAAAAGCCGTATATCCGTTTACGTTTGGTTTAGGAATAAAGGTGTCAATATCAATTCCTATTAAACCCAAAACCGTATTTATGGCACATAATCCGTCAGCACCTGAATTTATTGAAGCTATGGCAAATTCGGTAATTCCGGCAACATTTGGTGTAAGTTTAACAATAACAGGAATAGAAACATTATTCTTAACTTCTTTTGTTATTAATGATATTGCTTCTTTATTTTGACCTATTGCTAAACCTAAACCTTGTTTGGCAACACCGTTTGGACACGAAAAATTTAATTCAACAGCATCTGCTCCGGCTTGGCAAACTTGGCGTGCAACATTACTCCAAGATTCAGTTCCTTTAGCTCCCATAATGCTTGCAATAAGAATTTTTGAAGGATGTTTTTGCTTTAATTTACTAATACTGTTTAGCCAATAATCAAATTTCTTTTCGGAAAGCATTTCGATGTTTTCAAATGATTCGATAATGTTCTTGTTTTTAATTACGGCAAATCTTGGGGTAACATTACTGCTTTCTACATCTTCCATGCTAATAGTTTTTGTAACGGCTCCTGCCCAGCCTAATTTAAAAGCCATATCAATTTGTTCAAAGGATGCCGTAGGTGGTGCAGATGCTAAAATAAAAGGATTTTCATAATATAGACCATTAGAATAAACTTCTAAACTATTCTTCATGTTAAACTCCAAGAAAATGGTTATTCGTTAAGTAAATTAAATCTTTCCAGTATATAAAAAACAATAGATAGAAGAATTCCTAAAATAGCAGCTAAAGCCATTCCTTTTAGTTGTACCGAGCCAATATTTATTGTTGCGTTGCTTACACCCGCAATAATTGTAACTGCCCCTAAAACCATATTTTTGTTTTTACTAAAATCAACATTCTGCTCAACAAAAATCCTAAAACCCTGAACCGCTATTACCCCGTACAATAAAATTGTAATACCTCCCATAACTGAAGTAGGTATTGAAGAAATTAAAGCAGAAAATTTACCTATGCAGGAAAATAAAATTGCAATTAAAGCGGCAATTCTAATAATATAAACCGAATATACTTGAGTAATAGCCATTACGCCGATATTTTCGCCGTATGTAGTATTTGGAGTAGAGCCGGCAAATCCTGAAATTACATTGCTAATGCCGTCTCCTAATAACGATTTTTCTAAACCGGGATTTTTCATCAAATTTTGGTTTGTTATTTTACCCGTTACTATAAGGTGGCTGATGTGTTCTGTCAATACGACTAAACAAGCGGGAGCAATAATAATAATTGCATTAAGATTAAAGATAGGGGCATGAAAAGTAGGAAAAACTATCCAGTTTGCTTTTTCAACAATCGAAAAATCAACCAGTCCCATTAAAAGTGCCAATACATAACCGGAAATTACAGCAGTTAAAATAGGTATAACTTGTAAAAATCCCTTAAATAATAAAGATCCGAAAACACCCACCAATAAAGTAAAAGAAGAAACAAGTATTGTTTTATAATTAATTGAAAATATCGGTACTATATTACCCGAAGGGGTGGGTAGAGGAGAAAACCCTGCTTGTTGGGCAGCTATGGGGGCAAGTTCTAAACCAATTATTGCAACAATGCTACCCATTACCACGGGGGGCATCACAACATCAATCCACTTTAATCCGTAATATTTAACTATGTAAGAAATTATGATAAAAAATAAACCGAAAAAAATGTATCCCGATTGTGCGTAACTAAAATTTCCGTAAACAGCTATTATTAAAAGAGTTGGTGATATAAAAGCAAAACTTGAACCCAAATAGGCGGGGATGCCTGATTTTGTTATATAGGAATAAATTATAGTTCCTATTCCGTTCATTAATAAAACAATTGCAGGGTCAATTCCAATTATAATAGGAACTAATATAGTTGCACCAAACATTGCGGTAAGATGTTGAAAACTTAAAGGAAGCGCCTTTAAAATCGGAATTTTTTCGTTTATTCCTATGTATTGCCTTTTCATATTTTTGCCTCAAATAAATAGAGCACACATTAATATAAGCAATAATAAGCATTTAAAAAAGCGAAGGGAAAATTAAGTTGTAAATATTTAAACGAATAATAAAACAAGACGTCTATTTGTTTTTGACGTCTTGTGAAGTGAAAATTGGATATAATGGACTAAATATTATTTAACGCCGTTTTTATTTAAAAATTCGGTATATTTTTTATCTTCCCCATTAATATGTTTTAACAACCAATCACTTAAAAACGACATTAGTTCTATAGATACGGTTGCGTTTCCTTTTTGGTATTTATCGTAAAAATCCAAAACTTGTTTAGTAAGTTTATCATGAATCATTTTATGTGATAACTTTTCGGGATAACTATATTTATTAAATAAATCTTCTTCATATTTAAAATGAATTTTTGTGTAATCTATTAACGAAGTTAAAGTAACATTTAAAACTTCTTTAGATTTTCCGTTACGCATTGCATCATTTAAATCGTTAATAATATTTACAAGCTTTTGATGTTGTGCATCTATTGTAGAAATGCCTACGCTATACTTGGGTCCCCAATTTATAAGTGCCATAAAGTTTTATTTTACTCCTTTTTCAATTAAAAACGGTGCATAATTTTTATCTTTTTTTTGTATATGGTCTAATAACCAATTGCTTAATAATTGCATTAAGTTAATGGATACAGTCATTTTACCGGACTTAAAATCGTTATAGTAACCGTTAACTTCTTTAACCATCTTTTGATGTTCCATCTTGTGCGATACCTTTTCGGGATAACCGTATTTTTCAAAAAATGTTTCTTCGGCTTTAAAGTGATATTCGGTATAATCAATTAGTTGCTTAAAGACATCTCCCAAAATTTCTTTAGATTTCCCTGATCGCATTGCATCGTTTAGATTGTTAATTATTTCAATCCATTTTTTATGCTGGTTATCAATTTCTTTGATTCCCAAGCTTAATTTATCTGTCCAATTTACTAAAGGCATATAATTCTCCTATTATTATTTGTTACGATGTTGTTTTTTAATAAACCTAATAATTCTTTTATAAAAATAAATTGCAGAAAAATAAATATAAATTGACATTATGTAAGAAAATATATCGGGTTTTACATAATTCTTAATTATTAACGAAAAAAAAATAATACCGAATCCTAAAAATAACAATAACTTACCTGCATATTTGTTTGTTATATCCCAAACGGTATTATTGCTAAGTGTCTCGCTAAAGCGAATTCCATACCAATGACCGAAAGGCATTTTACGAAATATTAGTGGTAAAGACATCAAAATAATTAAAATACCTATTAATAAAAATAACCAATTAATCAAATCCATATTATTAAAGTAATACCATTCAAAACAAATTATTAAAATTATATTTATTTAAAACTAATTTAAATTTTCCAAAAGAGAAACCAAATCGTTTTTTAAAAAAGGTTTTGGCAAATAGTGTGTGCACCCTTTTTCAAAAAACGCCTTTTGTTCAGCTTCTTGTGTGTATGCCGTAACGGCAACTACCGGTGTATTTTTGTAATTAGGATTTTCTTTTATAATTTTTGTTAATTCAGCTCCGTTTAATCCGGGTCCTAAATTAATATCCATTAAAATAATGTCGTATTTTTTAGCTTCGGTCATTTTTAAAGCAGTTACTGCATCACTAGACGTTTCTACAACATATTTGTTTTTTAAAAACATTTTAACAACATTTTGGTTAATTTCGTCATCTTCAACATATAGAATAAACAATTGTTTCTCCGGTGATTTTTTATTGTAAGTATCGGTTTTGGGTAAATCTATTTTATTGTTTTCCGGTATAGGCAATTCAACGGTAAATGTACTTCCGAAATTCAATTTAGTGGAAACCGAAACAGTTCCTTTCATTAATTCAACAGCTTTTTTAACAATGGTTAAACCCAAACCAGTCCCCTCGTAAGCCCGGTTTAAGCCTTCGCTTACTTGTCTAAATGCATGCCAAATTATACCAAGTTTGTCTTCCGGTATTCCAATTCCCGAATCTTTTATTTTAATTACTGTTATATTGTTTTTTTTATTAATATTAATTTCTACTGTTATTTCTCCTTTATCGGTATATTTTATAGCATTATCCAATAAACTATTTATTGCTTGAACAAAATAATTTTTATCAATTAACAAATAAATAGGCTGGTTATAGATATTCAATTTGTAATCTAAATTTTTATTTGTTGCTAACACTTTATAACCTTCAAAACACTCTCTAATTAAGCCGGTAATTTCAAAAAGCTCAAGTCTTAAACTCTTCTCTTCTGCTTCAATATTGGCAACGTCAATTAATAAATTTAAAGTTGTACTTAAGCGTTTGGCGCTTTCTAAAATATCAACCGCCATAGATAAATGTTCTTCATTATTTAATTTTTCGGTCAAAATTTTTGCAAAACCCAAAATGCCGTTTAATGGAGTACGCAATTCGTGATTAATATTTGCTAGAAAAAAAGACTTTAACCTATTAGATTCTTCGGCTTGTTTAAATGCAGCAATTAAATCTAATTCCATTTTTTTCTTCTCGGTTATGTCTTCTTTTACTGCAACAAAATGGGTAATATTGCCCATATCGTCTTTTACCGGAGAAATATTAGCTGATTCCCAAAACAATGTTCCGTCTTTTTTCTTATTTAAAAATACACCGTTCCAATCTTCACCTGCATTTAATTTTTCCCAAAGTTGTAAAGATTGTTCTACGGTTGTATGTCCGCTTTTAAGAAAACGAGGGTTTTTGCCAATTATTTCATTAAAATTATATCCCGATATTTTACAAAAAGCAGGATTAACATATTCAATATTTGCATTTTTATCGGTAATTAAAATAGAAATTTGGCTTTGTTCAAAAGCTTGGTATAAGGTTTTTAGCCGGTCATTTATTTTAATTTGTTCAGTAATATCGCGTGCAGAACCAACAACACCCATTAAAACGCCGTTTTTATCGTACAAGGGGGCTTTTCTAACGTCTAAAAATGTGTATTTCCCTTTAATAAATCCGTGTTCCAAAAATGTCATCGGTTTATTTTCTTGTAATGTTACAACATCACTATCAACACACAATTCACCAAAAGTATGCCAATTGGGGTTATTAGGATTGCTTTTACGTTCACGCTCAGCAAAAAATATATCGGTTTTACCTAGCGGCTCATTTTTATCAATAGCATTAAGTAAGTTATTACAAATAGCGTTATTAACAAAAATATATTTTTTTTGCAAATCTTTTGCCCATAACATATCTGTAACGGTATTACTCATTAATTTAATTAAACTATAAAGCTCTTCGTATTTAATTTTACTTTGCAACAGTTCGTCAAAAACTCTTTTCCTTTCGGTAATATTTCTTACAACGCTTAATAATTCATTTTCACCGCAAGCAACAAAACGGCTTTCGTAAAATTCAATTTTACCATTAATATTTAAAGAGTATTCCAATGTTTGAAGTTCGCCGGTTTCAATAACTTTATCCAAACATTTTTGAATATTTACACACAATTCTTTTGGTAATATTTCCGAAAAATGCTTGCCAATAAATTCAGAAGGCGGTGCAATTAAATCGGTAAGTTGTTTTGCCCAAAAATTAGTATATATGCCTTCTCGTGTTGATACAAAAACCCAATCGGGCAAAGCTTCCATTAATGCATCTAAACGTGATTCTTGATTTATTAGTTTGTTTAACGTTTCTTTCTTTTCAGTTATATCTAAAGCAAAACCCGAAATTTTTATATTTTGATTAGAAGAATTTTTTTCAATAATATTTCCAACATCAAAAAACCACCTGTAATTATTGTTAGACCGGCGAATTCTATATTCAGCCTTGTAAATTTCGGATTTTCCGGAAATGAGATTATGCATTTTTTCCATAACGGAATTATAATCATCCGGATGAATAAGGGTCATAAAATCATTATAATGGTTAAAGTTGGCTGCCTCAAATCCGAGAATGTCGGTTTTTTTTCTATTAAAAATCACCTTGCCGGATGGTAATTCCATCTCCCACCAAGCGATATTTTCTAACTCGAGATCAAAATCCGGCTGTTTTTTGTATGATTGCTTGACATTATTATAGCAATCATCTGTTTTGTCGGCAATATTTGAATTCTCTTTTGTGTAATTCATAATAAAGATAAAATATTAATCTAATTTTTAATTGAATATAACTATTTTTATAAAAAAATGAAAACGTTTGTATTTTTAATACTATTAATAGTGCTATAAATCACAATTTAAAGCACTAATTATAAAATCTGAAAGACGCAATAAAAAACACAATTATTAATTATTATTAACAATATTAAAGCTAACCTTAAAACAGCTTCCTTCTCCTTTTTTGCTACTACATGTAATTTCGGCGTTATTAAGTTCGCAATATTTTTTTACAATTGCCAGACCTAAGCCGTTTCCTTCAAAACTACGAGTATAGCCTTGTTGTTCTTGACTAAAAGGAGTAAATAAAATGGGAATATACTCTTCGCTAATTCCAACTCCGGTATCTTTAACACAACAAACAATTTTACCGTTTTCGTAATTCAAACTAAGTTTAACTTCTCCTTGTTTGGTAAATTTAATAGCATTATCAACTAAATTAGAAAATATTTGATAAATTGAATAAGTATCGCCATATATTATAGGAACATTGATATTGTTTTCGTAATCTAGAGTTAAGCCTTTACTTTTTGCACTATAAATACTTTCGGTTACTAACGGCTGCAAAATATCCTTATCTAAATTTAAATGGTCAGGATTGTAATCATAAGTTCCCGTTTGTAACTCACTCATGTTTAATAAAAGATCAATAGTTCTAATTAAGCGGCTACCAGCTCGGTTAATAGATGAAAAACTGTTTCTTAAATCATCGTCTAAATGTTCATTTAGTTCATCGCGTATTAAACCCATAAAGCTTAAAATAACATTAATGGGAGTTCTTATTTCGTGCGACATTTGAGCAAGAAACTCGGATTTTAATCTATCGGATTTTTCGGCTATTTCTTTTGCTTCAATAAGTTGTTTATCAATATTCTTTCTTTCTGTTATATCTTGTGCTATACCAATAAAATTAGTAATCTGGTCTTTATCGTTTTTCATGGGAGATATATATAACATCAACCAACAATAATTTCCGTCAGCTTTTTTAAATTCGATCTCTCCCTTCCATTCTCCACCAATTTTTAATGTATTAATAGCAGCTTTATTGTATTCATCCTCTCCTTTATACGGAAACAATCCTAATTCCGAAGTAGTTTTACCGATAACAAAATTATTTTTATAACCGGTAACTTCCGTAAATTTATTATTTGCGTATTTTATTATTCTATCGGCACCGGTAATAATAATTATTGTGGGGTTTTGTTCAATTGCTTTTTTAAATATTTTAAGGTTTTCGTCATTTTTATATTTTTCTAACGCTGTGTTTAATGAGTTCATCATTAACATAAACTGTTTTGAATCTAAGCCGGAATATGGGTGCTTTTTATTTATTAAACCGGCAATTAAACTCATTTTATTATTATTAAAAATTGGTATTGCCAATATCCTTTTAATTGTAACATCTAATTTTGGTAATTTTATTTGTTTGTAATAGATATCGGAATAATCGTTAAAAATAATTTGATCCCGTATTTTTAATGGATATAGCCATAACGGTAAATTAGATTTATCAATTGTTATAGGGTCATCATCTTTTTTTATGCAAATTAATTCCTCTTTGTAATAAATAACAATTCTATCTATATCCTCGTTATCGTCAAAAAACAATAAATACCCACCGTCGCTATTAGTTTGTATAACAGATTCTTTTAATAGAAAAGACACTATTTCAAAATCTGCAGAATAATTCATCTGATAAATTTTTAATAATGTTTCTGTGCGTAATTCGTTTAATTTTCTTTCTTCCTCTGCAATCAATCTATCCGAAACATCGGTAACAATATCCATAATATTTATAGGCTTACCGTTGTTATCGGTTATAAGTTGTGCTCTAAACTCGCCCCAAAAAGTGGAAGAATCTTTTCGTTTAAGGTTTAATAAAATTTTATCTATTTTTGAAGTTTTTAGTAGAGAAAAATAACTTTCATTTAATTTAGAAGCCGATTCATCGCTTACAAGATCGAAGGCGTTAATACCAATCAACTCCATACCGTTTTTATAACCGAACAGGTTAGCTTTTTTATCGTTGGCAAAAATTATTTGTCCGTTAAGATCCATTAACGAAATACCGTCCGGTGAAGTATTAACAATTGTTCTATACAAATGTTCGTTTTTTCGTCCAACTTCTTCTAATTTTTTCCGTTCCGATATATCAATAATAATCCCGCGAAGTCCTTCAATTTCATTGTCTTTTAAAATAGGGGCACTATATACAAGTACCGGTATTTTTCTGCCCGATGGAGTTATAAAAGTGTATTCATTAGATGTAATTGTATTGTTTTTAAGTCTTGAACTAAAGTTTTTAATTGCTGCTTCTTTGCTTTCGGGAGCAATAAAATTAATAATGTTATAAGTTTTTTCGCCTACTTTTTCATCAACCTCAAATAGTTTATATGCATAGGAATTGCAATAGGTTAAATTTCCGTTTTTATCCGCTTCAAAAAATACCTGAGGAATTAACTCGGCTGTTTCGTTAAATTTTCGTTGTATATTTTCTAATTTGTTTTCGGTTTCGCGTAGTACGGTAATATCTCTAATAACGCTTAAAACGGCTTTTGTCCCTTTCGGATATGTAATAATTGTACTTAATATGTCAAAATAGTACTTATCACCGTTCCATAGTGAAATTCTTGTTTCAAATCTTGGTTTAAAGTTTTTTAGAAAATTTAATGGTTTGGGATGAGGATTTGCGTAAATGCAGTCGTAATACTCCCCAATAAGTTCATATCTTCCTTTTTTAACAAGTTTGCAAAAATTACTATTTACGTTTAATAAAATCCCGTTTTCGTCAACAATTCTTAAACAGTTGTTAGATAACTCCCACAATGCTTTAAATTCTTCATTTAAATCGTGAAACGATTTCTCTTCCAAATTTTGAGTTTCGGCATAAAAAATAGCAATTTTGCCGTTATCAAGCTCAATTGTTTGCGAATAATAATTAAATAGATATAATAAATTATTTAATTCAAATGTTATGCAGTTTTTTGGAGTTAAAAATATATGAGATAATTTCTCTTTTAACAACAAAGTAAAATTAGTTTCTTGTTTATTAGCATTATTATTAAAAAAATCGTAAAAACTATTATTTGCAAAGATAATATTATAATTAGTATCGCAAATAAAAACAAATTCGTCAAGTAAGTTTAAAAAATTTTTATCAGCCTCAGTTATGCTATTAAATTTAGTAAAATTATCTTGCAATTGTCCAAAAAGTTTATCAATCTCCGCTTGCTTTTTTTGTATAGTACCAAAAGCCATTAAACAAGCTCCCCTAATAATATTATCATAAAATTAAACTAAAAAAAACAGTTAATATAATAATTAAATTCTATGAAAAAACAAATCTTATTTTTATTTTAAAGTACAAATTTATAGGTGAATGATGAAAAAAAATCAATTTAACGCAGTCGAACTAATTAAGAAAAAAAGGGAAAAGGGGGTGCTTTTAGAAGAAGAGATAATATATTTAATAGAAAATTATTCTAAGGGTATAATTCCCGATTATCAATTTTCGGCATTTCTTATGGCGGCTTTTATTAATGGCTTAAATGCCGAAGAAACAGCTGCCTTAACCAAAGCAATGTTAAACTCGGGAGATGTTGTTAATCTAAATACATTAAAAGGAGTAAAAGTAGATAAACACTCAACAGGCGGTGTGGGAGATAAAACATCATTAATAATTGCACCAATTGCTGCTGCTGCCGGTGTACATATACCGATGATTAGCGGTAGAGGTT
>DAINPX010000031.1:0-15068 GCA_036743235.1 Melioribacteraceae bacterium | reverse complement strand
GAAAGATTTAACCTTATCCCCTGATTACTTATACCAAATACCCATCTTTGAACAAAAGCAGTAATATCACCGCTGTAAACATTATCTTTGTTAATCAAATAACCAATATTATAATATTTATTAATTGTATTTGTTAAGCTATCATTTAGTACAATAGCAAAAATTGTATCACTGGAAGGCTTACCAAAATAACTTTCCGAGTTATCTCTTGTTACTGATAATACCGCTTTATTTATTATAACGTTTTTTGGAAGTGCACTAATATCAAAATAAATTTTTGTCCTATAAGGGTCACCGCCAATTAAAAACAGATTATTATTACTACTACTTGGAGTAGTAACTTCAACAGCATGGATATCTTCGGTTGTATAAGCATTAACTGTATCTATGTATTTCCCATTTTTTTCTACTTCAATATAAACTGTAAAATCGGAATAATCAGTATAAGCATTTAAACCCGGAATTCCGATAATTCGGTTTGTACCTTCGGTTGGTGAAAACATAACTCCATAATTTTCACCATCGGCAGAGTCAACTTTATTTTTTAACCAATTTAACGCAATTGAATTTTCGATATTAAAAGTAATAAGTGTATCGGTTATTACTCTGTTATAACTAACATCATTTGTTTTATCAACAGGAAGGCTAGTATAGTTATTATTGTTAATACTTGAAGATGACCAAGTCTGTTTTATTCGATATAAATTAAAATCAAAATTAGCCAACGAGTCACCAATAAAATAATTCGGTTTAATTTTAACCCAGCATTTTCTAACAATTATACTGTCTTTTGCAATTTGAGTTGATATAGAATCGGGCAACACAGGATAAAAACGAACAAAAGCAGTAGCTTTTGCAAATGATGTTTTGCCAATTAAAAGTTTATCTGAGCTACCTAAATCAATTGAATCGGAATAAGTAGATGAAGTAATACTTACGAACATAGAATCCGTATCAAAAATATCGGTGTATATTAAATCACTATCAGCTATTAACCCCGAACCGGTTGAAGATGGATCATCCGAACATCCGCTAAATATAGAAATAACAAAAATGGTAAAATAAAAAATAAATAAGTGCTTTTTCAAGAATAAGCCTCCGCAAATAGAGCTAATAAATATAAATACAACAAAGTAAGTTAAAAAAAATATAAATTTATATCAATAAGAAAAATCAAGAATAAAAATGTTCCAATTATTTTAATTAACTCTTATTAAGAAGCTTTTTATACAATTCTATATAGTGTTTTGCCGAGTTTAACCACGAAAAATCTGATTTCATTCCTATTTTCATTATTTTTTTCCATTCTTCGGGCTTTTGTTTATAAATTTTAATAGCACGATTAATTTCTGCTATTAATGACTTAGTATCATATTTCTTAAATGAAAATCCGGTTCCTTCCCCCGTTTTTTCATTAAATTTAATAACAGTATCCGCTAAGCCTCCCGTTTCTCTAACAATAGGAACAGTACCATATACTAAACTATACATTTGATTTAATCCGCAAGCTTCAAATTTTGAAGGCATTAAAAACATATCGGAACCGGCTTCTATTTGATGAGCTAATTCGTCATCAAAACCTAAATAACAAGCAAATTTTTCATTATAATCAAATACTGCATCTTCAAAAAAACGATGATATTCTCTTTCACCTGTTCCTAAAATTATTAATTGCATGTCAAGTTCCATTAATTCCGAAAATGATTTAATAATTAAATCAAATCCTTTTGAATCATGCAATCTGGAAATCATTGTTATTATTGGAATATCTGGTTTATATTGTAAACCGAACCTTTCGGCAAGTTCAATTTTATTTTGCTTTCATTATCTAAATTTTTTAATCCGTATCTTGTTGTAATAAATTCATCTGTTTTAGGGTTCCATACTTCATTATCTATTCCGTTTATAATTCCAAATACTTCTTGTTTTCGGGCACATAAAAACTCACCTAATCCACATGATATTTCTTTATCTGTACAAATTTCATTAGCATAACTTGGGCTAACCGTACTAAGTAAGTCAGCATATTGTATTGCTGCCTTCATAAAATTAAATTTCCCTTTTTGTAATACTCCTGCTTCGTTTTCTACTAAATCCTTTGGCAATTGAGTTTTACTTATACTTGCACGAGGAAAGACACCTTGAAATGCTAAATTATGAATAGTATGAATTGTTTTTATTTCTTGAAATAATGGGTTGTCTTTATAAATTAGCTTAAAGTATGCCGGTACTAAGCCACATTGCCAATCATTACTATGTATTATGTCGGGAACCCAATTAAGTTTATTTATTAATTCAAAAACCGCATGTGTTAATAAAATAAATCTCTCGTCATTATCCTTATAATCTTCATTAAGTATCGGATCTTGATATAAGCTATGCCTACTGCCAAAATATTCGTTATTATCAACAAAATAAATTTGAACTCTTGTTTTGGAATTAACTAAAAAAGAAGATCTTAGTGAAAATTTAACATCTTTTTCGCCTATCTTAGTTTTAATATCTTTTAACCTTACTACTTCGTGTATTTTATATTTTTTTTCATCAATTGCACCGTATTTTGGAACAATAATTCGCACTTGATGCCCTAACTCTTGTAACATTTGAGGCAAGGCTGCAGATACATCTGCCAAGCCCCCTGCTTTCATAAACGGGGCAACTTCTGATGTAACATATAATATTTTTAGCTTTTTGGTTGGAGGCATATAACTAAAATCCCTAATTTAACAATTTAAATTTACAAAATTCTTGACTTATTGACAAAAATATTTGCATATTATTTGCTGTTTAATTTTTATTATTTTAGATGATTATAGGTTATAAATGCTTAAATTACTTAAAAATGCAAATCAAATTATTACCGTTAATACAAATGGTTCTAATGTAAAACGCGGTTTAGAAATGAATGACATCGGTATTTCCGATTTTAGGAATATTATTACAAATAACGGATTAATTGTTGATATTACAAATAATATCAAACAAGATAGTTGTTACGATGAAGTTATTGATTTATCTAATAAAATTGTATTACCTGGAATTGTCGATTGTCATACTCATACCGTTTTTGCAGGAAATCGTTCCGAAGAATTTAAATTGAAAATTGCCGGCATAAGTTACGAAGAAATTGCCGAAAAAGGCGGGGGTATTAGTAATACGGTAACTTCTTTAAGAGAAATGTCTTTTGATGATTTATATAATCTTGCTGCTTCCAGAATTGACTATTTTATTTCTCGCGGAGTAACTGCCTTAGAAATAAAAAGCGGTTATGGATTGAGTTTTTATGATGAAATTAAAATACTTCAAGTTATTAAAGCATTAAAAAATAATTATAAAATTGATATAGTTCCTACTTTTTTAGGTGCACATACAATACCACGTGAATTTAAAAACGATAGAGATAAGTATATTGAAATTATTATTAATCAGATGTTGCCATACATAAAGGAGAATAGTTTAGCAACATTTTGCGATGTTTTTTGTGAGGCAACTGCATTTTCTTCTGCCGAAACCGATAAAATTTTTACAGCGGCTTCAAAATCTGGCTTAAAGATTAAATTACATTCTGACCAATTTAATAATATTGGCGGAATTGATGTAGCATTAAAACATAATGCAGTTAGTGTCGATCATCTTGAAGTAATTAAAGAAGACGATATCGAAAAAATTTCAAAATCGGATACTGTATGTGTCTTGTTACCCGGGGTATCTTTTTTTCTAAATTATGATTTTGCAAATGCAAAAGCTTTGCAAGAAAAGAATGCCATTATTGCAATTTCTACTGATTTTAATCCAGGATCTTCTCATATACACGATATTAATTTAATAATGAGTATTGCTGCAATAAAAATGAGAATGAATATTGAATCAATCATTTCTGCAGTAACAATAAATGCTGCAAAAGCAATTGGTCTAGAAAGATTTATAGGAAGTATTGAAATCGGAAAACAAGCTGATTTTAGCATTTTCGATGCAAAAGACTACTCTGACATAGTTTATAATGTCGGTAAAAATTTAAATATAATGACAGTTAAAAAAGGTGTAATAATTTATAAAAATAACTAAATAGGAAAACTATGAAATTAATTGAATGCGTCCCAAATTTTAGCGAAGGGAGTGACCCTAAAACTTTGACAGAAATAAAAGAAGCAATATTGGCTACCGAAAATGTTAAATTACTTAGTTTTGAACCAGATAAAGACTATAATAGACTTGTAGTTACCATGGTTGGAGATGACAAGTCAATTTTAGATGGAGCAATAAATGCAAGTTTGGCGGCTGCAAAATGTATTGATATGTCAAAACATAAAGGGAATCACCCAAGATTAGGTGCTATTGATGTTGTTCCTTTTGTACCTATTAGTAATGCAACGGTTGATGATTGCATCGAAATTTCTAAACAATATGGAAAAATCATTTCAGAAAAATTAAATATTCCCATTTATTTGTACGAAAGTGCTCAAGAAAAGCAGTATAGAAAAAACTTAGCCGATATTAGAAAAGGAGAATATGAAGGGTTAGAAGAAAAATTAAAAAATCCGGCATGGTTTCCCGATTTTGGGAGTACAGTCTTCAACCCAAAATTAGGCGGAACTGTTACGGGATGTCGATTTTTTTTGATTGCTTACAATGTTAATCTTAAATCAAATGATTTAACTTATTCTAAAGAAATTGCAGAAACAATTCGTGAAATTGGAAAACCTAAAAGAGATGAGAACGGAAAAATTGTGAAAGTAAACGGCGAAACCATCAGGATACCAGGTAAATTTAAAGCGGTAAAAGCTATGGGCGTTCCTTTAGAACAATATAATATTTCTCAAGTTTCAATAAATTTAGTAAATTATAAAATTACTCCAATGCATGTTGTTTTTGAAGAAGTAAAAAAACTTGCCGAAGGTATGGGAGTTGAAGTTGACGGCTCGGAAATTGTTGGATTAATTCCTCTGGAAGCTATGATTGAAGCAGGTAAATTTTATGCAGAAAGTCAAGTATTAAACGAAAATGAATTAGTTGATTTAGCAATAGAAAAATTAGGTTTAAGTGCATTACACCACTTTAACCCTAACGAAAAAATAATTGAATTCATGGTAAAATAACGGAGATAAAATGGACTTAAATGTAACACTAAAATCTTATTTGGAAAGCTTGGAATCCTCATCCCCTACTCCGGGCGGTGGAAATGTAAGTGCTTTTTGCGGAGTATTAGCTACAGCACTGGGTAAAATGGTATGTAATTTAACTATTGGCAAAAAAAAGTATATTGACGTTGAACACGAAATAAAAGAAAACTTAAGTAACCTTTCCGAAAAAAAAATTATTTTTGAAGATTTAGCAAAAAAAGATAACGAGGCTTTTGATGATGTAATGGCAGCGTTTAAATTGCCAAAAGATACAGACGAACAAAAAAGCATAAGAGCTGAAGCTATTGAAAATACTACAAAAAAAGCAGCAAACATTCCTTTTGAAGTAATTAAGACATGTAACTTAACACTTAATACGCTTGCCGAAGTTGTTTTAAAGGGAAATAAAAACTCAGTTAGCGATGCCGGAGTTGCCGTTTTATTAATGCTTACTGCTGCAAAAGGTGCGTATTTAAATGTAATAATTAATTGTGCTTCTTTAAGCGATAAAAGTTTTGCAAAAAATGTGATAGACGAAGCAACCGGTTTTATTAATGAATTAGAAGTTAAAGTAAATTTTATTTTTTCTTCATCAAAAAAGGATATTTTGAATGAAAATTAATATTATTATATTTTTTCTTTTTTGTTCTTTTATTTTTGGACAAGTTAAAGTAAAAACAGGTATTGAGGTTTTACGAGATAACAACTTTGATATTCTTAAAAACAAACGAATAGGATTGGTAACAAATCCGACCGGAGTTGATAGCAAATTGAAATCAACAATAGACATACTGTTTGAAGCTGAAAGTGTTAACTTAGTTGCACTATTTGGTCCAGAACATGGAGTAAGAGGTGATTATGCAGCCGGCGAATATGTTGATTTTTATAAAGATGAAAAAACAGGGTTACCTGTTTACTCATTATACGGTAAAACACGAAAACCCAATAAAGATATGCTTAATGGAATTGATGCCATTGTTTATGATATTCAAGATATTGGTTGTCGTTCTTATACTTATATAAGCACAATGGGTTTATTAATGGAAGCTGCCTCCGAAAACAATATCGAAATTATTGTTTTAGATAGACCAAATCCTTTAGGAGGAATTAGAATTGAAGGTAATTATGCCGAACCTAATTTTATCTCTTTCGTAAGCCAATTTAGCATTCCTTATGTATATGGATTAACATGTGGAGAACTTGCAAATTATCTAAATAACGAAGGATTGCTTAAAGATAAAGCGAAATGTTCACTAACCGTAATTCCAATGGAAGGATGGAAAAGAGAAATGTCTTTTGAAGAAACCGGTTTGGAATGGGTGCCTACTTCACCTCATATCCCACATAAAGACTCTCCCTTTTATTATGTTTTAAGCGGCATTTTAGGAGAACTTGATGTAATTTCAATCGGGGTTGGTTATACAATTCCTTTTCAAACATTTGCAGCTAAATGGATTAACGGAAACGACTTAGCCAATAATTTAAATTCTTTAAATTTACCCGGAGTAATTTTTAGACCAGTAACTTATAAACCATATTACGCAGTTTATAAGGGCGAAACAATTAACGGTGTACAAATTCACATTACTGATTTTGAAAAAGTAAATTTAACCGAAATACAGTTTTATTTTATGCAAGTACACAATATATTATATCCGGATAAAAACATTTTTGAAATGTCAAAATCTCGTCATCATATGTTTGATAAGGTTTCAGGTTCGGATAATATAAGAAAATTATTCTCAAAAAATTATAAATTTGATGAAATCAAAGAGTATTTATTTAAAGATGTAGAGGATTTTAGAACCAAATCTAAAAAATATTTTATGTATTAATCATTTTGCGGGTAGTAAATAAAAATTACCCGCATTAAATTTCCTTAATCGATTTTTTTAGGTAAACTAATTGTAACTGTTGTCCCTTCCCCTTGTTTACTTGTTATTTTAAATTCCCCATTATTTTTTGCTACTAATTCTTTACATAAAATTAAACCAAGCCCGGTTCCTTTCTCGTTGTGCGTTCCAACTGTAGAATCAAAGCTATTTTGATTAATCTTTTTTTCAATAAACTCGTCAGACATCCCAATTCCGGAATCTATTATCTCAATATTAATCAATTTATCACCAAATTCAGAGCTTTTTAAAGTTATGTTTCCTCCATATTCGGTAAATTTTACTGAATTAGAAAATAAATTTCGTATAACTGTTTTTAACATATTCGAGTCGGCAAAAACAAAATGATCTTTAGATATTAAGTAATTAATTGTTAGATTTTTCTTTTCGGCATTTATAAATAAATTACCGATACTATCCTTAATAACACTTTCCAAATTAATTGTTTCAGGATAAATCTCTTTCCCTTCAGTCTGATTAATTGCCCAATCAAGTAAATTTTCTAATAACAAATAACTATTTTTTGAAACTGAATTTATATCTTTAACTAATTCAATCTTCTCATCTTCTTTAATTTCATCCCAAGCTTTTATAAGACCGTCACTAAATCCGATTAAAATATTAAAAGGATTTCTTAAATCATGAGCAATTATTCTGAATAGAGTATTTTTAGTTTTATTTAATTCATCAAGTTTATTTTTTTGTAATAAAATTTCACTATTTAGCTTTTCCAAAATATTTCTATTTTTAACTAATATATTATTTCTTATATATAATCCAAAAATAATAATAGCAAACACAATAAGAATTAAAACAAGTAAATATTTAATATATAGCGATCGTTCACTATCTAGTTCCCTTATTATTTTTTCTTTATTTAATAAATCAATCTGCTTTTGTTTATTTTCTATTTCATAACTGGCGGATAATTCCCTTATTTGTCTAGTTTTGTTTTCATCAAAAATTGTATCTTTTATTTTATCATAAATTCTAGAAAAAGAAAGAGCTTTTTGATAATTTCCAATCTGTTCGTAATATTTTGAGAGCAATAAATATGTTTTTACAAATATTGCCTCCTGTTTAATATCATTTTTTAATAATAAAGCATAGTCTAAATATTTCTTTGCTTCATTAATATTTTTTATTTTTAAATATATTTCCGCTATATAATTTACTGCTTGTAATTCTCCCGAACGCTCAAAACGCGAATTGTATAAATCTTTTGCCTGCAGATAGTACTGTAATGCTTTGTCATAATCCTCTAAAATATAATAAATTCGCCCTCCCAAATTAGAAGATATTGCAATACCCGATTCATATTTGTTAATTTTACTAAGATTATAGCCTTTTTCAAAGTACTCTTTTGCCTTAACAATATCACCTAACTTCAAATATGTATCACAAATATTCGTAATTGTTCTAATTTGCCCTAAAATATCTCCTATTTCCAACTTTAACTTATATGAAATTAAAAAGTACTCTTTGGCTTTTTTATATTCTTCTATTTGATTGTAAACCAAACCTAAGTTGTTTGCAGTATTGGCAATATCCGATTTATTATTTAACTTTACTCTAGTTTTATAGGAGTTTATTAAATATTGTGCTGCTATTGCAAAATTTCCAATAAAATAATTTGCTACACCCAAATTATTTTCGGTTTCTGCCAATACTGACTTATCTTTAACGTTTAAAGCAATATTATAACTTTGTTGCAGTAAATCAAATGCTTTTTCATATTCAGCTGTATTTACATAACAAAACCCAAATTGTCCTAATACTTTTGCCTCTCCTTCAGGATAGTTCGTTTTTTTAAATAATACTTTGGCTTCACTTTCATATGTTAATGCTTCAACAATATGATCATGACGTAAAATTTTAATTAAATTATATAATGCATCAATTTTGTCTTTACCTTCTGAGTTGTAGTATATTATTTTTATACTGTCTAAATCAGTTGCTATACTCTTTATGGGTATAAAGAGCAAAACAGTTACAATTATAAAAACAAAATTTACTTTCTTAATAATCAATTTCAATATCTCCGATTGGCCATCGAGCACGTAAATTTAATGTGTCGGGATAAACATAAAACACTTCCGAATTTTTGTACGGAAATACTTTACCGTTAGAATAAACATTGTTAGAATCTGAATCTTCATATATCCATAATAAATATTTTCCCGGAACTATATTTTTGAAATTAAATTCACCTTTTTCGTTTAATTCCTTTTCATATTTGTTTGCTTTACTCTCAATTTTAATATTCTTTTTAATGTTATTCACTTTGTTAACTTTTCCGCTAACTCCTGAAAAAACTAAGTCATCAACTACACTTAAATCAAGCTGATACAAGGAATCAATTTTATTTCCGGCGGCATCAAATATTTTATCTGTATTAATAACAAATTTAAATTTACTTTTTGGCTTAATACTTTCTTTAATTTTAATAAATAATGTTGCATCATCTATTATGCTTTTATCAATAGTCATTTCATCATTCTTGCTTGAAAAAACTTTGCAGTTATCTAATATGTTTTGTAAATTAATACCGTCATTAAAATTAATAACAAAATTCGGCTCTTCAAAATCAATTGTTTTATTATCAAATTTTGTAATTACATTAACAACTTTAGGTTTAAGTGTATCGATAGCAGATGACTGAGTTAAAAACAACTCTTGTTTTGTCAGCAAATTATTACTATTATCAAAAATATTTTCAGCTATAACATAATACTCGCTGTTATTTAACAAACTATCATTAAAACATAAAAAATATGTTTTTGGTTTACTATTTTTAAATATATATTTAATCGGCAAACTAACACCTTTAGTTGAATCAATAATAGTAAAATTATTAGCAGAAATTTTACTACTATCAATAAATTCATTAAATTCAACTAAAATATGGTTCTTATCGGTCATAGTAACATTTGTTATTCCTGGTTTATTTGTATCTTCAATAGCCAAAATAAAATTTATTTCTTGGGCTTTATTTTGCTTTTCAGATAATTCAACATCTTTATATGCAACACCATACTTATCTTCGCCAGCATTATATAGTACATCTCTCAATTCATCTGTAAATGCAAATAGTTTATAAATCCCATTACCCAAACCAATTAAACTAAAAGAGCCGTCATTACCTACTTGTGTTAAATAGTCAGGTTTAATTTTAGAAGGGTTTAATGAATCCCCCTTATCTCTGTATGCAAAAATAAAGGCGTCCTTTTCATTAGAAAAATATACTTTGCCGGTTATCTTCCCTTCATCAATTTTGTTCCCCGTTGAAAAAAATAGATTATAACTTTTTATCATTTTGTTTCTATTGTTTATATCAATTAAGTCAGTACCTATATTAATTGTGTAAGTTGTATTTTCTTTAAGTTTACTTTTATCAAATAAAATTTTAACACTTTTACCTGACCAATTGTATTCTAATTTTGAATCTATTTTGGGTGATATAAAAAATGCATCCTGAAAACTTCTTTTGTCAACATACTCATTAAAACTGAATTCAAAATAATCATCATTAAAATTTATTGTTCCGCTTGCGGGATAAAAATTAATTATCTCGGGAGGTTCTTTATCAACAGGACCGCCACTCGGTGGCAATTGATTGGCACATGAAATAAAAATAATTACTAAAATTATATAAATAAATTTTCTCAATTGTTTCTCATCATTTGTCTATAAATTAATACATTTCGGTTATGCTCGCTTAATGTAGTAGCAAATTTATGTCTCCCGTTTTTTTCTGCAACAAAATAATAATAATTTGTAACTGCAGGATTTAATGCTGCCAGTATGGCTTGTTTACCGGGATTGTTTATTGGTGAAGGAGGTAATCCAAATTTTTTATAAGTATTATAAGGAGAATTTATTTCAAGATGTTTATACAAAATCCGTTTAGGTCTTTCTGCTCGCAAAATATATTGAATTGTGGGATCTGCTTGCAACATCATCCCTCTTTTAAGTCTATTATGATAAACACTCGATATATTTTCAAACTCATCAAAACTATTACTTTCCCCATCAATAATTGAAGCTAATGTTAAAACTGAGTGTCTGTTCATTTTTAGTTTCTTCATTTTTTCTATATTTATTGAATCAAAAATATTTTCATTTTGCTTTACCAAAAAACTTAATACCTTTTCTTCATTCATGTTTTTATCAAAATAATAAGTTTCAGGTAGTAAGTATCCTTCTAAATTATCCGTATCAATTCTTAAACTTTTAATAAATTCAACATCTTTTGCCAAATTCATAATTTTTGTAGAATCTAATTTCATTTTAGATGCAAGCAGCCCGGCTAAATCCGGCAACCAAATCCCTTCGGGTATTGTAACTTTAACAAGTCTATTTTTACCCCCCTTTATAAAAATATTTACTAAATCAATATAACTTATTTTATTAGGGATACGATACATACCTGCTTTTAGTTTTTTTTCGGCATTGTTAAAATAAGTTACAATATAAAAATAAGTTTTGTTATATATTATTTTCTTTTCATATAATGTTTCTGCTATATTTTTTACAGTACTTCCTTCTTCAACATAAATAGTGTTGTTAACCGAAGATGTTTTAATATATGGATAAGTAAATGTAAATATTAATAAAATAGTTGCAGATAATAGAAAAGTTAAAACAATTTTAAAATCGTTTTTATTCATAAATCACAGAATTCTATATAAATTTAAGTTGTAAATATAGAAAAATTTTGATTAAGTAACCCAAAAGTTAAAGAAAATCTTCAAAAACTAAATTAGGATATGCAGTGTAATTTAAATCATAAGTTTTTCCGGCTAAAAAAAGCTGTTTTCCCCTATAAGCAATCATTGCCGCATTATCACCGCAAAACTCCAATTTTGGTATAACCGTAATCAAATTATGTTTTTCACCTATTTTTACAATCTCAGTTCTTAACAAAGTATTTGCGGCAACACCTCCAACTATTGAAATACACTTAACCTTATACATTTCTATAGCTTTTTCTAAATTTAGTGTTAATGATCGAATTGCTGTAAATTGAAAGGAGGCTGCTATATTATTAAGTTCCAGTTCCAATTTTTCTCTTTCTGATAACTCTTTTTGAATATGGCGTAAAACTGCTGTTTTTAATCCACTAAAAGAAAAATCTAAATTGTTTTTAGTTTTAGATATAGGAAATTTAATTGCTGTGGGACTCCCTTTTTTTGCGTATTCTTCAATTTTAGGACCTCCGGGATAACCTAATCCTAATAGTTTTGAAACTTTATCAAAAGCTTCACCAACGGCATCATCAATTGTTCCGCCAAGTTTAATAATTTTTGTATCACTTTCAACTAACAACAATAATGTGTTTCCACCTGATACAGCCAAACACAAATAAGGAAATTGTGGTTTTTTATCCATTAAAAAACCACTGTAAATGTGTCCTTCAACATGATTTACTGCAACAAAAGGTTTCTTAAGCGAAAATGCTAAACCTTTTGCATATGTTAAACCAACAAGTAAGGCTCCAATTAAACCCGGTCCGGCAGTGGCAGCAATTAAATCGATATCAGATCTTTCTATTCCCGATTCTTTCATTGCTGTTTTAACAAGAGGATGAATTAATTGAAGATGTGCCCTACTGGAAAGTTCAGGCACAACTCCGCCAAATTTTTTATGAACTCCTTGAGAAGAAATTAAATTTGCTAATATTTCATTATCTTTTAATATCGAAACAGATGTTTCGTCACAAGAACTTTCTATTCCTAATACAATCATCTAAAACTAAAAACACTTTTTGTAATATACCAAGCCATATTCGGGTTTTCTTGCAATCTTCTAATTGAATATGCATACCACTGCTCGCCAAATGGTACATAAATTCTAATTTTATAACCATCTTTATTAATTTTATCTCTTAAGTGTTCTGTAACACCATATAACATTTGAAATTCAAATTTGCTTTTATTAATATTTTTTGTTTTAATCTTATTATAAATCTCTTTTAGTAATATGTCGTCATGAGTCGCAATTCCAACATAATTACCGTCTTCAAACATCCTATCAAGTATTTTAAGATAGTTATCACGAACTTCTTGCTTCCCTTTAAATGCAATTTCTGCCGGTTCAACATAAATACCTTTACATAACCTATAGTTAGTACCTGTTTTATTTAGCTTAACAACATCGTCATAAGTTCTAAATAAATATGCTTGAACAACTATACCTACATTATCATATTTTTCTCTAATTTTGTTAAACATTTCGATAGTTGATGTTGTAACAGAACTATCCTCCATGTCAATTCTTACAAAGTTGTTATATTCTTTTGCCTTATCTAATATCTCGCAAATCTGCACATTAAAGAAATCCGGATCTATAACTAAACCAAGTTGAGTGGGTTTTACAGAAATATTAGCATTTAACTTATGTTTATAAATTGCGTCTAAAACTTCTAAACATTCTTTCTTTGCTATCTCCGCTTCTTTTTTTGTGCTTATTGCTTCTCCCAAAACGTCCATAGTTGCAACTATACCTTTCTGGTTTAACTCCTTTACAACTTTAACCGCATCTTCCAGTTTTGTACCGGCTATATATTTTTTTGCAAATATATAAACTACCGGTTTTGGTAACATTTTAACAAATTGTACAATTAATCGATTAAGTGCGTCCACATTTACACCTTTATTTTATCCTCGTTATGTTTGTAAAGACTTATTTGTCTTTTAAATCAAAATTACTAAAAATTTAATTAGTACACAAAAATTTTTCTTTTTATTATTCGTTATTAGAAGAATTATTTATTAAATACCGTTTTATTTTTTGTGTAGTAGTTTTTTCAAATTCTTTATCCTGTATATAGAATTTTTTAACTTGCTTAAATGTAGGAAGTTCTTTATTGATGTTATTAATTTCTTCTTTAATAATTTCATTAATAAACTCTGGCGTTATTTTCTTATCGGTGGATTCTGCAAGTTGAATAACGGCATCTGCATCAACAACTATTTTTACGGCAATAATTTCATCATGTTTTGCATCTTTTTCGCCAAAAACTACACATTCTAAAATAAAAGGACTTCGATTCAACAAATCTTCTATTTCTTCGGGAAAAACGTTTTTTCCGCTATTAGAAATTATTACATTTTTTAATCTACCGCAAATATGTAAAAATCCATCGTCATCAATAAATCCTATATCACCGGTTTTAAACCATCCATCTTCAAATGCTAAACTAGTTTGAAAATCATTTTTATAGTACCCAAGCATAACACTTGGTGCTTTTGCCCAAATTTCACCAATCCCTTCATTATCGGGATTATTTATTTTAATTTCAACGGACGGTAATGGTAATCCAGCTGCATTGTCTTTAAAATTATCAAGTCTATTAAGAGCTAATATAGGAGAACACTCTGTTAGTCCGTAACCTTGAACAAAAGTAAATCCAAACTCCCTTAGACCTTTTGCAACTAAAGGATCTGGAGCTGCACCGCCGGCAATAAAAATTCGCATATGACCGCCAAACTTTTCATGCATCTCTTTAAATATCTTTTTCTTTAAATCTTTAAATCCTAATAATTTAGCAAAGTTTGTAATTTTAACTAATGGTGGTACAATTAATGATTTTACTTTATCGTCCTTAATAGTTTTACTTATTCTTTTAAACATTTTATCAAATAATAAAGGTACTCCTAAAAGCATTGTTGCTTTTACTTTTTGAATATCATCTACAACTGTTTTTAATGACCTGGCATAATGAACACTTGCACCGCTATAAATAGGACACATCATTCCGCAAGTGCACTCATAAGTATGGTGCATAGGCAAAACCGATAAAAATCGATCCTCAGGATATATAAACATCATGCTTACCATATCCACTAAATTTGTTGCCAAGTTTTTTTGACTTAACATTACTCCTTTTGCACGACCTAATGAACCACTCGTAAAAATTATTTCAAATAAATCATCGGGGTTTATTTTTGGTAAGTTATCTATTGAAGCCGGAATTGATTGCTCAATCATATCCGCCATAATCAAAAAATTTTCGTCTGCTCTCGTTTCATCCATGCAAACAAAATGTTTGAGT